>JBCBQE010000962.1:0-2878 GCA_039820385.1 Cyanobacteria bacterium J06635_10 | reverse complement strand
CTCTCGCATCTTTTTTCTAGTATCTTCTACATCATCACTTTCAGATACTAATTCCACTACAAAATCGGGACACAAAGGTAAAAATTTCTTTCTTTGTTGTGGTGTTAGAGCATCCCATCTTTCCATTTTTATCCAGGAAGCATCAGGGGAACGAATGGCACCATTGGGGAGTTTAAAACCCGTGGAAGAATCAAAAGCTTTTCCTAAATTATTTTTACGATTCCAAAACCAAATTTGACCGATTAAATCAAAATTACGATTTCCCGTTTCTCCTCCTGTTGGTGACATAATTCTTAATTCTCCCGACTCGGTTAATTCTAAACGTAATTCCTTATTAAATTCGACAATTTGTTCAAATTCCTCGTCTGTAAATTTCAAAGAGGGAGGCATTTGTAAAGTTAAAGCAGTCATTTTATTTTAGATTTTAGATTTTAGATTTTGGATTTTTGACTTACGAAACTGACATTTTTTTATTGTAGGGTGCTGTACTAGGATAAATTATCCTTTTAAAGAAGTATATTAATCATGTCGTCACCCACTGGCATATTTACTGGTAGGGTGCTGTGACGACTGCCACAAATTACCATTTTAAACGAGAATATTAATCATGTCGTCACGCACCAACTAGGAATTGTGAAAACGGCATAATTCCTACCTATATTATTTTAATTACATCTTCGTAAATTTCAGACATTGTTAAAGTTAAATCTATCGAATTTAAATGCAATTCATCATCTTTTCCCAAAGTTTGAATTGACCAATTACCTTGATTATCTTGACGATAAACTTCTACTTTGATTTTATCTTGAGATACTAAAACATATTCTTGTAAACTTTCTAAATCGCGATAATTAATCAGTTTTTCTCGTCTGTCTGTTATTTCCGTACTAGGTGAAAGTACTTCAATAATTAAACAAGGGTAATTTAAAGAATAACGATCTTTATCATCGGAATCACAAGTTACAACAACATCGGGATAATAATATATATTTTTATTTTGGCTGATTAATTTTATATTCACTTTCATATCAGCCATAAACACGCTACAGGAACCACCCCGTAAATGAGAGCGAAAACGTGAGTAAATATTTCCACCGATTAAATTATGTTCCTTACTACCTCCAGACATAGCGAAAACTTGTCCACCAAGGTATTCGTGACGAATTTCACTGGTTTTTTCTAATTCTAGATATTCTTCAACTGTAATCAAATTGATTGCTGATTGCATAATTTTTCTCCTATCAGTTCTCAATCAAATGTAAACTTATCTTATATTCTAATTAAATCTTAGTAGTTTTCTATCCCATCAAATATGATAGGTTTTCTGCCACACCCGCCTGGGGTTGAAAGCCCCCGCTCTTTTAGCAAAAATTCTATAAATTTCACATCTTGCACCATTCTCAACAACCGCCTTGGAATAAATTCCCAGGCTAAAAAACAAAGTCTGATAAATCAGACTGGGCAAGTATTTTAGTACGTTTTAACGTACTTTATCTGTAGCCAAGATTAATTTCAAGCCGGGAATTTAGGCTTAACGACAATGGTGCAAGATCTCAGATAAATAGGACTAGAAAAATAGCTATCATAACTTATGGGACAAAGCACTAGGAAAAAAGATACTTTTGACTTTTGACTTTTGACTTTTGACCTAATCTCCCATAATTCCCCAATCGCCAGAAGGAATAAAAGCAGCCCAGTAGTAGGGATATTGATATTTTTCTCCTCGTAACATTTTTAATTGAGTTTGCCGTAATGCTTCGCTACGTCCTGTTTTAGTTTTAGAATCTAAAAGTCGTTGGTAATAATCTTTTATCTCCAACTTTCCACAAGCTGATTATTTGACTTTCGGAACCGGCTATTACTAAGGCACGACGTAAGTTATAAATTCCTTCTCCGTTGGTAATTCTTCCTAAACCAGTATCGCAAGTGGAAAGAACTACTAATTTTGTTCCCAACAAGTTTAAGGTAGATGTTTCTAAGGCGGAAAGAATACCATTTTCACCACCGCTTTGTCGTGGTTTAAAACCTGCGAAAACTAAACCGGAAAGCAGTAAGGGATTATCATCTCTAGCATTTAAAACTTTTATTACCTGCTCAGTTTCGATTGCAGACTTACTTGCTTTTAATCTTTCAATTGCCCTTTTATATACTTCAAGTGTCGCGTCTAACTCAGAAATAGTCATTTGCGATTTATATCTAATTTCTTTGCATCGGTATTATATATTTTTACAGCCTCGGAGAGCGTTAAGCTAATAGTATAGGACTTACCCAACTGGCACATTTTACTTGTAGGGTGCTGTGACACTTTGCTTGATTTATAACGCAATAATAAGGATTGTGGTGTCACGCACCACCTTCTGCTTGTGACAATTGCGTAAAGCTAATAGTAATCGTACAAAGACTGGGAGTAGTAATATGCTCTTAAGCATTAGACGTATTGATCGTCATTTTAGCCTTTCGTTAATTCAAAGTTTTTGGATAATAGCAGAAGATTGGCTAGACATTAATAAAACCTATATTTTCGGGAATAAAACATCCTCGTAAACTTCAGCTAGAGAACAGGGAAAGTTCACACTGGTTAACTCTAAATCTTGATTTCCTCTATAGCTATAAAGCACCCATCTTCCTTCTGAATTTCGCCGAAAACAATCAACACGCTGCCGAGTTTGGCTGATTAAAACATATTCAAGTAATGTTTCTAATTCCTGATAGTCGCTAAATTTATCGCCTCGCTCAATTGCTTCCGTGGATGGTGATAAAACTTCTATAATTGGGATAGCGTTTAAAATATTCAAATTTTAGGCGTTGCTGAATCGTGATATGAAATTATGATTTCACATTGCAGGAGACGTAACAGTGTTACGTCTCTACAGAAGTT
>JBCBQE010000961.1:0-2878 GCA_039820385.1 Cyanobacteria bacterium J06635_10 | reverse complement strand
GTCACAAAACCCTGGTTGGTGCCGTACACTGATTGTCTTATTGTTGCCTTAAAAATCAAGCATAAGCTCACCTGCCCCTACAAGCAGAATATGCCAGTTACGTAAGTCCTGAATATCTTTACCGCAAAATGAGGAATTATTTATGAATATGAGTGAAAAACTCTGCTTTCCTCTGTCTTGAACTTAGATAAAGCTGAGCCTCACTCCGCTGCAGCACATGGGAGCAAACCTTCAATATCCCACTTTTCTGTGTTAACAAACAATGATTCCGATACCAACCGATTTCATATAATTGGCTTCTTGCTATTTCCAAATCCCAAGGCTAACCAGTTTCTAATTTTTGATTTCTCAGGAATTATTTCTACTGATGTGGCTATGGATAACTAACAAATATTTTCAATAACATACAAAACAATTTTTCTCCCCTCGAATCAAGTCATCATTTACGCCAGGAGAAGCCCTTAAGTAATTCTTTCTTGGAGGCTATTAATCGTAAATTTAAATAATAAAGATGAAAATGATACAGAAAATACCTCGTTTATCTGATATTATATATAATTTTTATATTGCTTGAATTTCCATGTCTAAACAACTAACAGTAAATTGATAAATTGATTCCATGTGAAAGAATTATTCCCCGTTATTTGTTTTAAAAAATTAATTTCAGTGTCGGATAAAGGTGGTTCTCCTACACTCTGTAATACCAAACTAATCTCCTCTCGATCTATTAATCCATCTTCATTATTATCGATGGGAATGAAATAAGTCACAAACTCGTCATAGTTGGCGGTTAAGCGTTGATGTCGTCAGATTAATTCTCCAAATTATTCAAAATCAATCTTTCCACTTTTATCTATGTCAATACTGTCAAATAGATAGTTTATTTCTGCATCCGATAGAGAGTCATCGGCAATCCTTAAATAGGTTTTCAATTCCGATAGTGATATCTCTTCACTGTTATCGGTATCAATGGCATTAAATATATAACGAAGTTCTCCCTTGAGTTCAGAACTAATATTTTGAAAGAGAAAAAAAGTCGGTTTTCCTTGGATAGCTTCTTGGAGTTGAGTGCGAAAGCTCGAAATAATGTTTTTCGCAATTTGGTAACGCTTATAATGCTCTTCTGGACAAGTAATTGTGTAAAGAGCAACGGGAACTAGAGAAAGAATCGAATGTTTTAAGATCAAAAATACGCTGATTGTTGTAATCGTAAATGCTAAGGCTAATACGGGTAATCCTGTGGATGCAAAAATCAGCAATAATCCACCATGTAAAAGCGCACAAACTAAAGCTGCTAACAGTGCAATTCCAATACCAATCGGCAGAGGTGCATAAAATACTCCACCCAATGCGATCGCCGTTAAAACTGAGTTAAATCCCCATAATCCCACGTATACAGATTGTAAATCAATTCCCAGAGCGTTCGCCACAATTACGCTCATGACAGAACCCATTAATCCCATCACACCACTAATAGGAGAACAAAGAAAAACGGCTGCTAAAATTAATAAGCCTGAAATCAAATTCAAACTAAAAAATACACTGCCAAAACTCCTTGGCAAAGAGAATAATAATTCTAACTAATTCAAGGAATTAACTGCAGGGCTGTTTGGGGGACTACCTAACTCAAATAGTCCGTTAGGAATATATAAAACCGCTGCTAAAAACAACAGAGTTACTAAATGAAAAGGAATTCCTAAAATAGAAATTTTAAAACGACTTGTAACCCAAACACCTAAAGTATTGACTAAAACTGTCGTCATGGGTACCCGTCAAAGCAGCCAAAACAATTATCGCAAATGCCCATAAAGGATTGCCATTCCCATTTCCCCAGGTTCCAAATGTTCCTAAAGCTAAACCAACTAATGTTCCATTAAACCCTAAGACTCCATTGCGAATTGCACCTACATTAAGTTTGAGGAGAATTGCTGTTACTGTTGATGCGATCGCACCCAATAATCCACAAATTCCCAACCAAGGTGAGTCAATAAAAATTGCTACTAAAATTATTAATCCGGCTAGGGGATTATTGGCAAAAATTACTTGCCCAATTCCACGTAATGTGATGTTAATTCCATCAAGAAAAGTAGCCATTGCATTGTGCCTGTAATCGGCAAGGAGCGACGAGTTGATTTTTGAGCCGGAACGTTTATAATTTTAGTCAGCAACTCTTGCAAGGGTAAAGGTTGATTATTAGCGTTTTCTATTGAATTAAATTCACTCATTTTAAATCAATTGATTTTTGTCGTTTATTTAGTTGTAAATTATCTGACTTTGTGCTGATAATATTTGATGTAATTATCCTAGAGTTTATATAATCCCATTTCAATGACTACTTTACCATTTTATCTACCGAGACCTAGGGAAGCAAAAGGCACTTATTTAAGAATTATTTCTATCAATGATGTGTACGAAATAAAAAACTATCCCTATGTCGAGACTATTATTAAAAGCCTAAAGGAAACAGCAGAAGATGCAGTGGTAATTGCCTCGATGAGTGGTGATTTTCTCTCTCCTTGTCTGCTAACATCCTTGGATGGAGGTAAGTCCATGTTCGATGTTCTTAAGTTTATGAATATCGATTATATTTGCTTTGGTAATCACGAATTTGATGTCAATTTAGAAGTACTGCAAGAACGGTTCAAGTCTTATATAGGGAAATGCTTGAACAGCAACATTACTAATTTACTAATTGTTGATTATAACGGTAATTCACTACTTAAGTATGATATCATTACCGTGGGAAAACACAAAGTCGCATTTGCTGGATTTTGTACCAACAATACTGATATTTTCCGACCCGGTACAAATTTAACCATTCAGCCAATGCGACTTTGTGTTTTCCCACGGTAATGATATCATACTTAAGTAGTGAATT
>JBCBQE010000960.1:0-2881 GCA_039820385.1 Cyanobacteria bacterium J06635_10 | reverse complement strand
AATGGATAACTTATATTCAACAATGGTTGCAAACAGATACGCAAATTTATTTTTTTGTCCACTGTCCCCAGGAAGAAAAATCACCTAGTACAGCCCGTCATTTTCAAAACTTATTAGAACAAAGTGGTGTAGCTATTCCAAACCTACCCTGGAATCTTCTGAATAATTCTCCAAAACAACTTAGCCTATGGTAGGTGATAACCTTCTTGCACTATTAGCTAGTTATGGTAAGTTGAAATAAGTAGATAAAATTTTATCGCAAGAAAAATAGTGCTTTCTTGAAGGTGGTCGTCAAAAACTCTCTGCCTTCAAAAGTTCTGCTAACTTCTACTCAATAGCGATGTAGGAGAAAATTATAGCACGAGTTAATACCATTTTGGAATTTAAGACAATCCATTTGCAAAATTTTATGCAGATGGTACTAATTTAATTTTCAACACAGCTAATGGATTGAAAAATTACTCTGAGTGCTAAAAATTTCAGTTTTTGTTCGGGGAGCATTTTACGTACAAGGAGGTATTGATGAACCGCCTAATTTATGAAGAATCAGTATCCTACGAAGGATATCTCATAATACCATTTGTTTTCGGCAAAGCAGATAACTACGAAATTTATTCGTATAAATTGCTTTCACAAATTGGTGCAAAAAGCCAGTATCATAAAGCAGAAAATCCAGCTAAAATCTATGGCAGTAGCGTTGATAATATCATAAATATTGCCAAAGAGCACATAGACAACAATTCGGATTTCGTTAGCGATGATGACACCTTTAAATATCGTTATACCTTCCGCAACAACTTAATAATCGTTTCCTATGAAGCTGGTAAATATTATTATGACCATTATTTACCAGATTCATTAAATAACATTGCCGCACCAAAGTTATTTAACTCAGAATACGAATGCTGGTGTTGGGTAAAACAGGGAATTGATGCCTTAAACGTACAAAACAAAGTAATGTGAAACTTCACAATTAGGATACCATTGCCGCAAAATGGTAACTTATTCCCAGGTATAACCTGGGAATAAAGGATGTACCACAAGAATTCTCACTCTTAACTGTTAACTGTTAACTGTTCACTGTTAACTGATTAAGGTAGCCAGAAATCAGGAATAATCGACTTACCGATTTCCCGTACAGTATTATTAATAGTTCTTGCGGCTTGAATATGGGTTTCGTCTGCTTCTACAGGTAAAATATTGGCGATCGCACCTTCTCCCAGATAAGACACGACTAAATTAGCAGCTTCTAAACCTGTAACGAAAGCCTTTTCTTGAGACCAAGAACCATGACGACTAGTAATCCAATCACCACTCATAAATACATTACTAAAACTTGTCTTTGCTGGCAACATATTTTGGTAGCTACCCGGTGAAAAATGAGTCACCGCTTGGGGTAAACGAATCACGCTGCTATCAATTACTTTGGCATTTGCAAATTCCGGTACACAGGTTGCTAAATACCTTTGTACGATTGGGATAATTTCTTCATTTTCTAAAGGAATAAATTGATTAGCGTGGTAAAAATCAACTTCTACAACAGTTCCCGGCTCATCTTTATATTCATCGTGAATCGCATTTAAATCAAAGAATGTCCATCCGGTAGTTTTATCAAAACCAAAACAAGCATTAGAAGGGAGAGGAATATTAACTTTGCGATCGAACCATAGACGAGTTGCTAACACGTCAATTGCGTTTAAATTGCGTAAATTGCGGAATTCTTCACGATTTTGTAAGCTTTCACTGCTGGAAACAATCTTCTTCATTCCACTAATACCGACACTAAAAACCACCGCATCGGCATCAAAAACTTCCGAGCCACAAACCACACCTTTGACTTGATTCCCATCGGTAACTAAATCAGTAACTCGCTTATTTGCAAGTACCTTTCCCCCTGATTTTTCAATTTTTTCTACCCAAGGGCGGAAGATTTTTTCCCCAACAGTTCCCCGACACCAAACTACATCAAAATCAGGTTGATGCGCCAAAATAAAATAATAAAGCATTCCCAAAGTCGCAGCAGCAGAACATTGTTCCCCTGGTGCAAATAAACCCACCAACAACATGGGTTCAAAAGCATCGCGGTAAAGTCGTGCCGAAACCCCGAATTGTTTAAATAATTCCCTTGCCGTCACATAATCGTAACGTCGCCAAGCAGCATCAGAATTATCAAAATCGACTACAGCATAAAGTAAAGGTAAAGCGCTGAGTCGATCGATTAAAGGCAAGCGTTTAAACTGAGTATAGATAAAAGTTCCTAAAGGAGTAGGGAGTCTGGGTAAATCTTGAAAAATCGGAGACTCTACCTCCAAACCTGCCGGAGAATACTGAGATGAACGAGTCCATGTAGTGAAAGGATTGATATTCAACTCATTTATCAGTGCAAAGATATTTCTATAAGGATACCAAAATCCGTGAATTCCCGCTTCCACAGATTTACCACCACCAGTTTTCCAACCAGCAACCAAACCCCCTGGATAGGAGCCAGCTTCCAGAAGCGTCACATCATAACCTTGTTTCGCTAAATGGTGAGTTGCACCCAAACCAGCCCAACCCGCACCTACTACTACTACCTTCATTTCAGTGAACAGTGAACAGTGAACAGTGAACAGTTATCAGTGAACAGTGAACAGTGAACAGTTATCAGTGAACAGTGAACAGTGAACAGTTGTCATGTTGAATACTTTATCATTAAGGGTTATTTTCTAACTCGATAAAGGTAGATTGGGTAGAGTTATTGGTGCGATCGCGAAGCGCATGCTATGCAGGCTTATCGCTCCTTTGGGTTAGAAATTTTAATTATCAATAAGCTCTTCCAAAACCGATTGTTTCTCATCTTCAGGTAAATATAGGACTTACGCAACCGGCACATTTTTCCTGT
>JBCBQE010000959.1:0-2882 GCA_039820385.1 Cyanobacteria bacterium J06635_10 | reverse complement strand
ATTAAATAAAAAAATCAGATAATGATCCACAATAACGATCGGTACGAACTAGGTAATATCAATCCAGAAAACTTTTTAAGATATATTAGAAATCGCATCCGTCAGGCTTTAGATTTTGAAGAAATTATTGCACTCACAGTAACAGAGCTACGTTTGTTTCTTGGAACAGACCGAGTGATGATGTATAAATTTCATCCAGATGCTAGCGGTCAAGTCATCGCTGAATCAACCAATTCTCATTATTTACCGTCATTATTAGGACTAAATTTTCCCGCAGATGATATTCCAGCTTCAGCCCGCGAACAGTATATTAAGTCACGGGTGCGCTCTGTTATAAATGTCGATACTCGACAAGTTGGTCAAAGTAAATTAGCTAACTTATATAACAGAGAGTTTTTAGATGACGATATCAATTATCGCTCTGTAGAACCCTGTCATCTTGAATACTTGAATGCAATGGGAGTAAAGCGCTCTTTAGTAGTACCTATTGTTGATCGAGATGAATTGTGGGGGCTACTGGTGTTTCATCACTCCAAACCATATATTTTTACAAATCTTGAAATTGACGTAGTGCAGGTTGTTGCAGATGATTTGACAGTGGCGATCGCCCAACATGACTTCCTCAGCCAAGCTAACGAAAAAGCGCTTCGCGACACCGTCATCAACCGCGTCGCCAACCGACTACATTCACTACCGACGATAGAATTTCAATCAGCACTCCAAGAAGTGGTGAAAGCATTTTCTGGCACAGGTGCTAGGCTTTGCATTCTAGATAAAGTATTAAGCGATGAAAATGGTGCTTTGTGGAGTTTTACAAAATCCTTGGAAGCCTCTGGCGATTATGTTGAGACTTATACCTATGGGAAACAACCAATAATTGCAGATCCAGCCTATCCACTGATGGAACAATCGGTGGTTTGGCAAGAGCATTACAAATCTAAGAAATATGATGTGTGGGCAATTTCTGATATTTATCAAACACCCCAATTGCAAAACCTGCAATCAAGTTTCCAACCAACTAAGATTCGTGGCATCTTAATGATACCACTCGATCACCGTCAGCAGCTGCTAGGGTACATGACTATTTTTCGGGATGAAGTTGATTCAGAAACTTTGTGGGCTGGACAGTTCGATCCCGACTCAAGACAAATGTACCCCCGTAAATCCTTTGAAGTCTGGCGAGAAACAAAAAAGGCTCAAGCTCCCGAGTGGTTAGCAAAAGATATCGAATTAGCACGAGCTCTGAGTAAAGAATTTGCAAGGGCGGTTCATGAAAATCACCTAGATCAACAAGCCTATCAACAAAGTAGTAATTTAGAAATTAAAGTTCGAGAACGCACAAACAAAATCTCTCAAAGAATTGAACAACAACGAATTTTGTTTGAAGTGGTTACAAAAATCCGAGAATCTCTTGATTTGAGTTCTATTTTTGATACTACAACTAAGGAAGTTTGTCAATCTTTGCAAGCGGATCGAGTTGCTGTGTATCGCTTCAATCCCGATTGGAGTGGTAAAGTTGTGGCTGAGTTCGTTAACGGGGATTGGGTAAAGCTATTCGATGTAGATATTATCGCCAGTCTTTGGCAAGATACTTGTTTGCAGGAAAGCCGGGGTGGGCGGTATCGTCAAAATAAAACTTCCATAGTCAACGATATCTATCAAGCTGGTTTTAGTGATTGTTATCTAGAAATTTTGGAGAAATTTCAAGCCAGAGCCTATGCGATCGCCCCAATTTTTATCGGACAAAAACTCTGGGGTTTACTCGCAGCTTATCAAAATTCTGGACCCCGCAATTGGAAAAAACATGAAATTCAATTCATGATTCAGACAGCGACTCAATTCGGAGTAGCGCTTCAGCAAGGAACATTAGTCACTAAAATTCAGCAACAAAGAAATCATTTTCAGCAACTAACACAACAACAAGATTTATGGTTTGAAATTGTTAGCCAAATTCGCGAGTCAAGTAACGTCGAAACCATTTTTAGAACAACTATCAAGAAACTTTGTCAATTACTGAAAGCCGAACGTATCGCTGTCTATCGTTTTAATCCAGATGGAATTGGTGAATTTGTCTACGATTACACAACTACCGATCTTAGCCTAGGAAATGCGACAATACCGGGCACTCCAAACCTGTGGAATTATTCTTATTTGCAAGATATACAGCGGGAAGGCTATGGCAACCATAAAACATTTGCAGTTGATGATATATACAAAGTTGGTCTTTCCAACCATGATATCGAAACTCTCGAACAATTTAGCATCATGGCTTATGCGATTGTCCCTATCCTTGTTGGGCGAAAACTCTGGGGTTTATTAATGGCTTATCAACATTCCCACCCCCGGCAATGGAAAACATCGGAAATAAAAATCATCACAGAGGCGGCTAATCTATTCGGAATTACCGTTCACCAATCAGAATTAATTGCTAAAAATAAGCATATGGAACTTGAATTGCAGCCTTATCAAGAGATGCAGGCATCCCTCGAACACCTTCAATCATACTCAGATGATGATATTTTCGGCGATTCTATGTAGGTATAATGTTCAAAGGCAATGCGGGCAATAGATAGAGCAACAAAGCTTGATTTTTCAATATCTAGGGCTTGCTAAAAAAATTGACATAGGGTGCTCAAATACCTATTAGACAATGCAATGATTATCGGCTTCAATAACTAACAACAATAACTAAAATAGTTTTTCAATCTGTTCCCTATTCTCTATTAATAATTCCGTCTTTCACGAGTATTTAATGCCTTATAATGAGTGAGGAAGAACCAAAAGTTTATAAAAAAAATCAAGTACTGATACAAAAAATAAAGAGTAAGCTTTAAATTTTATTTTTATTGAATATTTAATTATTTTAGTTAAGATATTTATAG
>JBCBQE010000958.1:0-2892 GCA_039820385.1 Cyanobacteria bacterium J06635_10 | reverse complement strand
AGATGCGTATATCAGTATTTTGCTGTCACAAACTATATAGTCAGCTTTTTGATAGGTAAGATAAAACTCCTGATTTTTCTGTAACTTCATCAAATGATCTACATTTGGAGTAAATACAACACCACCAAATTGAAGTTCTTCTAAAAGCTCCGACATCGTCATATTTTGAATACCTAGATTAAGTAAATTTACTTTGGTCATTTTTTTTAGGGGAGAATATAGGATTCATTTGAAGCTTTGGTTGAAACTAGAAGTTCACCAAACCACGAGTGAAGATAGGGAGGGGGGAGAGGGGGAGAGGGGGTAGAGGGGGTAGAAAAAGACAATATCTTGCAACTTCTAAATAATTTTCTGATGCAAGATATGAAAATAGAAACTCTCTATCAAGTCGAAACCACTGGCTTACCGATCGCAAATTTTAACGGAGAGAGCAAACAGACTACATAAGCTGCACAGCCGGTTAATACTGTCTTACCAGGTTCTTCTAAAACAATCCGCCAGTGATTGCTTATAGCTTGATTGAATAACTTCACAGCAGTGACTCCATCACCCATAGTTACTAAACGACGAACTGTATAACGCAAATGGTAAGCCCTGGCTACCTGTTCGCAGTGAGCCATGATATCTGGAGCATAGGAACGAGTCTTTTCTACTACCTTTTCTAAAGCTTCTAACTGTTTGAGAGCATTAGCAGAAAGTCCCCCTGAATTTACTCTATACAAAGTCAAGGCTTCAGGTATACCTTCATGTCTCCAACGAGTCAGAATAGAACTTCGTAACCAGCATTCAATATCTGTAGCATCTGCTTTCGCGTGACGCAAGCGCTCGTCAAAATAGTAGTCTTCTACAGTACCATGTAGATTGTCTTGAAACTTGATATCTTCAAAAACTTCCCGTCGAATTACTGCAGTTGAACCATTACCAACGGGATTGCGACAAAGCACATAGGATGGTGTAATGTCGTAAAGCTTGCGAGGCTTTTGATAAAGTCCAGTGTAATTGCCTTTTTCATTAATAAAAGCAGAATAACAAAAGCTGATTCCTACGGTAGGTGAATTATTCAGATGTTCAACATGTTTCTCTAGCTTTTCTGGCAACCAGATATCATCTGCATCTAAGAAAGCCAGATAGTCTCCTTGAGCATGACGAATACCGGTATTTCTTGCTCCCGGAAGCCCCCTATTTAATTGACGGATAATTTTAATTTTTGAGTCTTTGAACAATTTACAAACTTCTATACTATTATCAGGAGAACCATCATCAATGATAAGAATCTCGAAATTTTCATAAGTTTGTGACAGCACAGATTGGATTGTGGCTGCGACGTACTTTTCGGCATTGTAGACAGGGATGATTACAGATACTTTTTTCATTTTTAACGCTTAAGTTAGTTCAAATATTAGGTAATTCAATTGTTGTGTTTTCTAGTTAAAGATAATTACTCCAGTATAACAAGTTCTATTTGTAACAAGTTAATTTTTTTTTACTTAGGAAATCTATTCTAATTAAAATCCATTTTTAAGAATAATTTCTTCTAAAACTTGGAATAAGATATTTCCCGTATACCGCTATGATTGTCAAAAGAGTTCGTCGAGGCTCTTTTAAAATTAATGTCCATTCAGATTGCAAGGCACGATTCATAAAACTTACTCCAACTTTTGAAGGAAGACGTAAACGTAATGTTCTTCGTGCTAAGTAGCGAAGAAGCATTGCTTTTGAGTACTTATAATGGTGTTTAATTAACTCCGGTGCATAAGCTTGTACTTTGTTACTAAAGCGATTCCAATCTTCTTCCATTTTGTAAAGCTGAGAAGACATTCCTGCTAAACTCGTTCGGTAAAGTACCAGCACTTCATCAATACCCTCAACTTCCCAACCATGACATTTAATACGTAAAAACAATTCAGCGTCAGCTACACCACTTAAATCACCATCAAAACCTCCGACTTGCTGTAAAGCTATACGACGAAAAACAGCATTAGATGGAGTAATAGCAGGATTTTCCTCGTATAAATTTTTTTGAGTGATATTTCTAAAATGAGGATTTGAGTATTTCCCTGTTGCTTTACCATCAAAAGTCATAAATTCAACTCGTGCAAAACTCAAACCAAGATTTGGGTTAGCGCTCAAATGCTGAATATGTGCTGTAAGTTTATTCGGTAACCATAAATCATCGGCATCAAGGAAAGCAATGAACTCTCCTTGAGCCATGTTTATTCCAATATTTCTAGCAACTGATACACCCTGATTTTGTTGAGAAATCAGTTTAACTCGACTATCCTGTTGACTCAAATTATGAACAATATCAGCGGTATCATCTGTGGAGCCATCATCAATTACTAGGAGTTCAAAATTTGTGTAAGTTTGCTGCAAAACTGACTTGAGAGTTTCGGCGAGATATTCAGATGCGTTATACGCAGGTAAGACTATAGTTACAAGAATTTTCATGTTTATTTTCCAATTATAGAAGGAAGTAAAATGTGAAAACTAAGATTTGACATAGTTAATTTATGAAGTTTTTGTAATACGTTTATCACTAATAAATTTGAGTATATTACTAGCAAGTTGAGGTGTGATAAGATGCATTAAAAGTAACTTAAATAAGAAAATTTGGGCTTTTTTATTGAGTAATATTTTGGGATATAAGCCAATAGTTTTAAATAGCTGATAACGAGCTTGTTTAAAACCCTCAAAACCATTAACTCGTGATAAGTATAGTTGTGTCAAGTATAAATGACAATTAGCCATACTTTTTGATTTTAAAAATAGGAATTCTTTTGGTGCGGATTGAAAAGAACGCTCAATGAAAGTTAGTAAATTTTTCTCAAATGCTTTTATATTGCTTGAAGCAGACCTTAAAGATTGACGGTAGAAAACTTGGTATTCTGGTAC
>JBCBQE010000957.1:0-2895 GCA_039820385.1 Cyanobacteria bacterium J06635_10 | reverse complement strand
GAAATGAGATTCTTTTTTATTTACGGGAATTTATTTTATTTCTAAAATATACCTTTAAAGGTACTTTATAGCATCAGTAATAAATATTGTATTGCGTATAAAAACTAAAAGTCCCTGAATAGTACCCATTTAGCTATCAATTAGGAGTAAGTGAAGATAAAATTAGGAATGTCCACCTGAACAATTTATGCCACCAACCGCACAAACACGAAGAATACAAATAACACTACCTATTGGTATTTACTCAAAATTAGAGATGTACTCTAATCAAACTGGAGCAAATTTAGCCACAACAGCTACTTATCTAATTCAAAATAAATTGGAAGAACTAGAAGGAAAAGGACTTCTAGAAACAAAAGCAGATAAAGCCTTAGAGCAATTGTTTGAAGCTATGTTAGATGGCATTGAAGAGCAAGACGTTGATTTTGAAAAAATAGCTAAAGTATTGAAACGCGATGCTAAAGATTTAAAAAGGATATACAAAAAGATAAAATCCTGTGAATAATGCAAAAAATGAACATTTTCAATAAGCAAGAAATCTATCTAGCTATTTCGTTCGTATGGTGACAAGCTTAAAAGAATTAATATTGGATTGTCTTCTTTTCAGCTTTAATAGGTCTGACAGCCGCTCTTACACTAGATGAACTTGATATTTTTGAAAACAGCCTTACAGATTTTGTGTAATACCTAAAGTTAGTTTCTTCTCCAGGCGCTTCTTCGGAGGAGATTTTTTTTCTATTTTGAAGCAACAACCGAGGAATTGCCTTGTTTCAACTTGCTGACATCTACCAATTTGAATAATTTCGGATTTACGCATTTTTTTCTAAAAGTAAGAAATTCTATCAACAGATTAATCGTGTCCACAAAAAATGTCAAGACATATTTTATTGACATTACAAAACTTTTTTGCGTGACATAATAAGAAATATGTCTAAAAAAAATGTCCATATTAATTGGAGAGCATGATAGATAGTGACCGATAGGAGGAGAAATTCACAATTCAAGAATGTAACAGGCTATTTACCTGCTTACTTGGTTGATCGTTTTAAACGTGAGGTGAGCGAACGGCGGCTTACTCAAAGTGAAGCAATCGAAGAAGCAATAAAAAAATGGCTAAGTTATGTACCATCTGAAAACCCGGAAGATATACATGATTTGGTTGCTCGCAATCTGCGGACTCTTGAAGAAAACGGCTTTAAGGCAAGCCAAATAAAAGCTATAGCCAAAGGTGAAGTATTACCAACAGCCGTAGATTTCTGTAAAATAACCTCCTTACTAGAGGTATCAGAAGACGAAAAAAAACGCCTGTGGAAGTTGGCTTACCAACCCAAACACCCAAAAAACGATGCAAACCAATCTTCTGAAATATCTTGATAATTGCGATTATGGTTTAAAGCCCCAAGGAGCTTGGGTACGCTTCCCCTCTAAGGAATACGCGGAATTGGTAACGCAAATATTTTTCAACGACTTAACAGCAACTGCCCAAAAATTGGGCGGTGTTGTTGACATCTCCTGGGGAAGCAACTGCAAAAATACTTTTCAAGTTTATGGCTGGATGAACGAATCACAGGAACAAGTTATGGCTACCCCAACAAACAATTTATGGTTCGCACAAATGGCGGTTAGTCCAGGACTATTGCGGTTGGCAGCCGACTTAATGGATAATCCCCGCAAAGCTGGCATCGTAAGGATTTCGGATGAACGCCAGGTCATTATGCACGATGAAACCAAAATATTATGTCCCGACCATTCGCTCTCTGAAGCAACCAACTGGAAGCGCTCACAGTTTTGGCATCCCCAGGATTTAGTTGATTTTCGTCAACGCTGCCTTCAGGAACTAACACCAGGTGGAGAAAAGAACATGGAATTTACTTGGCGGAGCTTTGACCCCGACCTAGGCATGAATGATTCTCGTCCCGGCAATTGGTTGGAATTCACCACAAAATATCAATTATTCGATGGCGGGGATGGGCAATTCTATCAAGTTTGCGAGAATCTCGATATGCGTGAAATTCAAATGCCATCTGTTTAATAAGATTACAAGCAAGACCTCTTGGTTCATGTCGTTTTTTGCGATGTTACTAAATTTAGAATTTGTCAAGACATTTTATAATTTTGTGCAGGCTGATTTTTTGATCTGTCAAGACATTTACTAATTGCGTATAAATGGTACTTTCATGAAAGAATATAGAAATGACTAAGACGATTAAAGTTGAGGGTTCCCGTACCACTTGGTATTGCTCCCGATGTTTGGAATTTCAAGTGGATAGTCATTTTTGATAAAATGAATAAGGGGGAATTTTGAAGCAACTGAATTAGTCTTATTTGATAATTTGCTACAATTTTTTTGGTTTTGTAATTTTTATTTATCTCAGATAAAGGGAAAAGCATGGTTCAAACACCGCAAAAAGTTTCGGAGTTTACTACAGAAAATGTACAAAAAGCTGTAGATGCAATTCTCCGCACATTAGGAACTCCGGAAACAGATTTGCATAAAGAAGTTCATGAAGCTTTTGTGAACGGCAATTACGCCAGAGTTAAGTTGCTAGCTTCTGCTAATCTTTCCGATTATTATTGCAAGTCGTTGGGTTATCTTGGTGGTGCGTTAAAGCTAACGCCTAATACGCCTACAATACTTGCCGAATCTGCAAGAGCAGCGGCCGATTTTAGTAAGGAGCGCGTATTATCTCAATTGGGTAATGAGATAAAAAATGCTTTAAGTTGATTTTTGTATTTAGCGGCAGATTCCTTTATTTTGGGTTTTTCGCGAATAATCGTTTTACGGATAAATTGCGATTAATTAGATATTAATACTCAATGTGGGTAAAGTCAACACACTATGTGGGCTATTCCGCCACAATTAACATTACTATACAATTTAATTCTTTATTTTGC
>JBCBQE010000956.1:0-2903 GCA_039820385.1 Cyanobacteria bacterium J06635_10 | reverse complement strand
CCCAATATTGAAAAGGCATTTCAAGTAACTTATAAGCGTGAAATACAGGTATTTTTAGAAAAAACCAGCTCGGTTACATCTGTAAAATCAAATTCTGTAGCTGTTTCTACTCCCGTACAGCAAAAACCCTCAGTTGCCTCCATACAAACACCACCGCAAAGGTTACCACAACCCGCACCACTCCCAACTCCAGAAGATAAAGTATTAACTCCCAAAACTCAACCATCAACGCCTACAAAAAATACTGCTCCTCCTAAACAAACAACCCCCACACCATCTCCAATAAATCCTACAGCAGAAGAAGATGAAGCCGATAAAATAATGTACGCTGCCAAGCGTTTAGCAGAGGCACTAGACGGAGAAATTATTCCATTGAGCGAAGAAAAAACAGAAATATCCGACGAGCCTGTTGACTCATCGGAATTGGAAGAAATTGACGAAGATGATGTTGACTTTTAATTACTACCTTGGCGAATGGTTTTGATCCACTTTAAGCGCTTAGGAAGTACTGACATCCGGACAGTGGTGCTGCTTATTACTATTATCCAGTGGAACATATATAAAATGCCCCGTAGGCTTTGTAGCAGCAATATCAAGTAGGTATAAGTTCCCCAAGGTTTATTTTTATGTATCCGCTTGAGACCAGCAAAAATTCCTAAAAATGATATTGTGACTGTTATTCCAGTTAATGGACTTAAAACGGGAAGACGATGACGCGCGATCGCCATTAAGAAGTCTGGTATTACTGCAGTT
The DNA here is from genome assembly GCA_039820385.1 of Cyanobacteria bacterium J06635_10. Classification (GTDB taxonomy): domain Bacteria; phylum Cyanobacteriota; class Cyanobacteriia; order Cyanobacteriales; family Nostocaceae; genus Rivularia. The sequence goes on along the minus strand of JBCBQE010000956.1, from coordinate 2,150 downwards.
GGGATGATGTACTGAACCAGCAGAAAGTTGACCATCAACTCAAAGGTTTTCCAGGTACCCATGCGGTTACGAAGAATTAAATCCCAGTAGTCTAGATAACGCTGATATCCACCTTCTGCCCAGCGATTGCGCTGATGCCAAAGAGAGATTGCATTTGTAACACCTTCTTCTTTGACTACAGGGGAAAATACGCACTCAACATCCCATTTATCTAAATGTAAGCGGAGCGTCAAATCCAAATCATCGGTGATAGTCTCTTCATTCCATCCGCCGCAACGGTATAAGGCTGCACGCCGGACAAATTGCCCGTTACCACGTAATTCGCCTATTCCTCCCCTCAAACTTCGACTATGCTGGAAAAAGGTATCAACACCCATTTCTGCCATTTGCCCTTTTGTCCAAAAATTTGTCGAAGCATTAGCAATTTCTTTTCGCAACTGCACGGCCCCAACAGTATCTCGTTGAAACAAAGGTATGGTTTGCAACAAAACATCTGACGAAACTTGAGCATCAGCATCAAATACAGCAACGACTTCACCCTTTGTCAGCGGTAACACTTGGTTTAATGCTCCCGACTTACCACCACCATCTCCAGGTTTTCGCCGTAATACTTTTAAATTTTCATATTTATTTGCCAGCTCGCACAACAATTCCGGTGTCTTATCGCTGCTATTGTCATCAACTATCCAAACTTCATACTCCCCTGAGGGGTATTCCAAATTGCAAAGGTTATTTACTAAATTGCTAATAACTAATTCTTCATTTTTTGCTGCAACTAGTAAAGATACAAAAGGTAGATCCCCTTCTATCTTTTCATTTATACAGCGAGGCTTGGCAAATACAATTACCAAAGAGTGAAGCCCGACAACGGTAGCCAACCCTAATACAAATAGAGAACCCCAAGAAACTAAATGCAAAGCAATGGTACCGCTCCAGACTATAGTCAAAAATAGAGCTGCTTTGCGCCTACGACCTTGAAAACGGGAAGGAACACACAATTGTTGATTTCGTTGTTCTTCCAACTCAATATTTGCCGACATCTCAGCAAACACCGAGTTGAGGGGTTCAAATTCGTTATAATCTTTGTCGGGCCAGGAATTCGCTGGCATAGTTTACTTAATTTTATCGCAAGTATTTGTCTACAAAAATGTCATGAAGCTAGTTTTAGATAACACCATACAAAACTATCTTCACCAACATGGGAGCTTATGTAAGAAATGGGTGGTATTTCTCCACTTTTAATATCTAGCCATAAAACTCGTAAAAGTTGGTCCATCAATATCACAATACTGTAATTTGTCAAGATAATCCTATATCAGTTGTTATCACTTAAGAAATAACAATGACTTTATTAACCTTATTTAAGGTTAATTTTTCGCCATTTTACCCTAGCTTCATAGAAATTAAGTGCAGCCTTATTGTAACCGAGATTTTCACATTTCTTTGCATAAGCCCCAATACTTATTAGTTATTAGTGGCTGCGATTTAACCTGGAAATACAGTCAGCGAGATAAACAGTTTTAAATTATATAAAAGTCCCCTTACTGCTTCATTCCGATAAAATGAGTGTAAATTTTCCTTGTTCGCTTGGGAATACTATGTATATCTACCAAGATTAATCATTCTCCCATAAATTAAGGAATATATAGTATGTCAGCATTTGAGCAACTCCAGCCTGCGACTCCTCAACAAGCAAGTGTGTATTTGCCTTACATTCAGAGTGGTAAGCGGAATTTTCTACCTTACGCTATTGGTCTTTATCAAAAAGGGGCTTTAGAGGGAAAGCGTAAAATAGAGAGCAGCGAAGGTATTCCTTTTATCGCTACTTGGAATATTGCGACTCTACCTTCAGACTTAACCCGTTGCCGAATGCAGTTTGATGGGAATGCCGAGCTGAGTTATGAAGTAATGATGGCAAGTTTCGAGTTTATAAATTTTTTAATAGAAATGCTTGAAAACTACAAGCGCCAACGCATGACTGATTTCTCTCAATCTTTTTACCGTAAGCTGCTACGTTTGGAAGATTGAGTCGAAAACTGTATCGCTTCACTTGAAGGGTACCCTAGATAATTTTTTTCTCCTAAAAAAATTATCTAAGGAGCCCCTATCAAATAATTTTGGATATCTACTGTTAAGGAGCAGCAGGTATC
>JBCBQE010000955.1:0-2904 GCA_039820385.1 Cyanobacteria bacterium J06635_10 | reverse complement strand
AAATATAATTTCCGATTACCAAGAATTATATAAGTTTTTAAAATTCTTTCTTTACCTGGGATTAACAATTAGTATTGCCTGGTTAGTATCTCGTTTATTTAGACAGTTTGTACGTGTTTATGGGGTTATTATCATTGATAAATTAGGAAAGTCAGCAGATGATTTTATTTTAGTTGGCGAGACTGTTTTCAATGTTATTGTAGGGTTTACTGCTATCGTAGTTTTTGCTCAAAGTCATAATGTTAATCTAATTGCTTTATTAACTGGCTTCGGTATCGGTGGTATTGCCATTGCTTTTGCGGCTCAAAGAGTTTTAGAGCAATTATTGGGTACAATAGTATTATATTTAGACCGTCCCTATGTTCCTGGAGAATATATTCGTGTCAACTTTAACCCTCATAACGAAGATACATACGGTCGAGTAGAATCAATCGGCTTGCGTTCTACAAAGATTCGTGTAGCTGCAACAAATACTCTTTTAATTGTTCCTAATTCTATTATGGCTACTAAGGATATTGAGAACATTACTAGAGGTAAAAAAGTAATGGTATTACTGTATCTCGATTTTTTACGATTATTAAAGCAACAGGAACAAGCTTTCGTAGTCAAAGTAATTCAAGAAAGTACAAATTCTTTATTTGGTATCGATCCAGGTAGTACAGAAATCAATTTTTTTCAACTTGAAAATCGACCAGAATATCGTGCTAGGATAACTTTTTTTATCTTGGGTTCAAGCGAAGATTCTACTCAACTGCGTAAGCGTTTATTAGAGTTAGCTAATAATAAAATTTCTCGAAAATTAGAAAATCGCGATATCAAATTTACAATCAATGAACCGACAATTTATGTCGATTCACCAATTCCAATTTAAATACTGATTACCCAATATTAAATGGTGCCGCAGGGCACCCTACAAATATTGACTTCTATCCAAACTGGCTATCAACTTAATCCCAAATTGCTCTTCTACAATTTCTTTGCTATAACTCAAGCTCCAAAGTTCCATATCACAATCATCATCTTTACTCGCTGGAAATAGCTTTAAATATAATTCTTTATTATTTTGACGATAATCGCATTCTATTCTCGATATTGCTCCAATTTGTCTTCTATCAAGGGATGTTGCTAATCTTAATAATGAACTTAATTCCTCTACCATTAACCGTTGCTCTTTCGTCGCTAGGTTTTGGAAATTTTCGTGCTTCTTCTTAGGCTGTGATTTACGGTGATAACGGGCTAAGTTGGCGATAATTTCGATTTCGGTTTCGTTATAACCAAGCAATCCGCTATTACGAATCAGATAATATGAATGTTTGTGATGGGAAGAATGACTAATATAATGTCCGCAATTATGTAAGATTGCCGCAGCCCATAGTAAAAATCTTTCTTGATTTCCCCAATTGTGTAGATTACCTTTGGTTTGGTCAAATAATGATACAGCAAGTGAGGCAATTCGTTCGCTATATCCTAAATAAACCTTGTACTTCTTAGCAATTTTCAGCACGCTTCGCTGCCGTATCGTACTTTGAAAGCGCAGACGATTGTCGATTAAATCGTGCGCTAACATCCAATCTACAATCACTCCTTCTCGTAAGGCTCGCTCGCAGGTAGTTATCGATTCTACACCTAAAAGTGTCATCGCTTCTTGTAGTATTACCGCTCCTGCTAGTATAACTTCTGACCTTTTTTCTGGCATACCTGGTATCTCTGCTCGTTGCTCGTTCGTCATTTTCCGCAAGCGCGATACCCATTCCCGTAAGTCTTTTAAAGTGAAGTTATAACCGTTTAATGTTGAAGGATTTGAATCCGATGTTTCTCTTGCATGAATGATGGCTAAGGTTTCGATTGTACCGGAAGTTCCCACCAAACGGGCTTGCTCGCCAAAGTTGATGTTTCCTAATACTTCTTCTACTGCACGCTCGAGCATGCCCCGGGCATAAGCTTGTAGGTAGTTAAATTCATTGTCGCTTATTGGATCGGTAGTAATCAATTCGCTAGTTAATCTTACTGCACCAACTTTACTACTTGTAAGACAGCGCTCCTCGTGAGAATCACCTAAAATCAATTCTGTAGAGCCACCACCAATATCAATAATGATATGTGCTTCGTTATTAAACTCCATCCCCGAAAGCACGCCTAAATAAATCCTTCGCGCTTCCTCTTCTCCGGAAATTAAGTCAATATCTAAATTTAACTCTTCTTTGATACGCCCCAAAAAAGCTTTACCATTGGGTGCTTCCCTGACGGCACTAGTCGCTACGGTAATTACTGCTTCAGCATCTAAGGTTCTAGCAATCTCTACAAAGCGACTTAAAGCCGTTATTGTCCTTTCCATTATTTCATCTTTGAGATTTCCCGTAGCTCGATCGCGATCGCCAAGTCTAACAGTTTCTTTTTCTTTACCAATGATGCTAAAAGATGGTAATGATGGTTCAATTCTCGCAATTACCATGTGTACGGAGTTAGTACCTAAGTCAATCGCAGCAAGTATGCGGTTAGACTCTACATTTTGAATGGAAATATCTTCTGTTGTTTTCACCACTGCATTAGCCATTTTTTTTTTAAAATGTAGTAAAAGGGAACAAGTTTAGATTACTATCGGTACAATAATTGGATTTAGTCACACAGTACAAAATAATCTGAATAAATTTCAAAAATTGTGACTTATCCAAGATTCCACAAACAACTCATGCCGTCTCTTTCTACAGCATCACCGTGAAGCATTCAGAAGTAGTTTAGTTTTCATAAGAAACACGCGGAAAGCGGGAAACTAGTACGGCTTTAGCCCTGAGAGGAAAGCCACACGAGTGGTTTTAACCACCGTGGCATTTAAAAAGACTGGTTTTTAAATGGATATAATCCCAGGAACCAGTAAACCCGTTGGTAGTCCCCTCGCTCACCGCT
>JBCBQE010000954.1:0-2907 GCA_039820385.1 Cyanobacteria bacterium J06635_10 | reverse complement strand
CAAATTGGGCGTAATATCCGTCAGCACGACGCACCAATCGAATACGTTTAATTTGCTCACTATTGTAGAAATGTAAATCATAAGTCCCTATTAGCTTAAAAGTTCCAATCCCTTTCTTGTCAGTAATGGTTAAACGTTTTCTATCATCAGAAAGCTTCCAACCACTAGTTTTATACTCCACAGAGCGGGAATGTTTTTTAAACTTGGGAAATCCCTTTTTACCTTTTATCTTCTTCTTACAGTTATCGTAAAACCGGCTAATTGCGCTCCAAGCGCGCTCAGCAGCTGATTGACGAGCCATTGAGTTGAGTTCGTCCGCACAAGAAAATTCAGCAGCCAACACCGCACAATATTTATTCAATGCATATTTATTGACTTTTTTATCCTTGTTGTCCATCCAGTACCTTAAACATTTGTTACGCACAAATTGACTGGTAAGAATAGCATCATCAACCTTGGCGTACTGCTTTTCTTTTCCTTTTAACTTGAACTCAAATATTCTCATTGACCCGACCTATCAATCTCAATATTATGCTAACACACCAGCATAATATTGGCTGCTAAAATTATGGCAGGTTAAAACCTGCTGTTACTATTCATCCCCGGGTTAATACCACGGGGTTTTCTCCATACTCCTTGTAAAGGTTAATTTACCTTAACAAACCTTAACAGCATAAATAATTCACTTTGGTTAAAAACAAACACATTAGTGAATCACTTATTTGAAGTAAGAATTATTCTATTAAAACGGGACCGACGGGGCTCGAACCCGCAACTTCCGCCGTGACAGGGCGGTGCTCTAACCAGTTGAACTACGGTCCCTTGTTTTTCAACTTTCTAAGTATCACCTTTAATTCCTAATTTGTCAAGGGGTAATTTTGAATTAGGTACTCGTCTCCTCTCAACTACTGGGATCGCTGAATGCGGAGGCAAGCGATTCGCGATCGTAATAAAGTTGATTTTCTAATTTTCCTTCACAAATATATTTTTTTGATCTAAAAAAAAGCGGAATAGCGCGTCAAGGTAATGATTTCAATACCAGTAATCTTACTAGAATATATTTTAACAACTATGAAACGCCGTTCAATATTAGTTGCTTTAGGACTTTTTACCATTCTTGTTTGCTGCGCCGCGCCACCTTCACAGACACCCGAGAAAACAGAGCCACTTATAGAAAATACTCAACCAGAAGCAGCAGAAAGCAGAGTAAGAAAAAGAGTTCCTGAGTATGGTAGGCCACATAGAAGGGAAGTTCCCGAATATGGCAATATACCAGAGATTACGGCAATTCCTGGGATTCCACCTAATGACACCGCAACTGAGTTAAGAGAAGCCCTTAAGAAACTCAGAGTGGGGCAAATTGGATTTAAAACACCGACTCAAATGAAGGTTAACGAAGCTGAATTAGTTGAGGTGCACCTCAGCGATGATTTGGAACGGGATTTGAAGACAGAATTAGGCGATAACGCTGAATTTGATCAAATAGAGGTAAGTGATTTAGTTAAAGCACATCTTGATGGAGTTAACTTTGATGTGGAGTCTCTTACTCTTAATGAAGAAAATCGAGTTTTATTCGACGGTAACTTAGTTAAGTGGCGCTGGAGGGTGACACCAAGAAAATCTGGCGAGCAAAAATTATTTTTAACAGTCTATGCCAGAGTAAAGCTTTCGGATGAATCAGAAGAATTGGTGAGTTTAAAGACATTTGAACGTGACATCAGAGTTAGAGTTAGTAAAAGTGGTTGGATTAAGGAAAATTGGATATCAGTGATAGAAATTGCGATCGCACTTGGGGGTGCTGGATTTTTCGCTTTTATTATCGCTAAGTGGAAACTTGTTAAAAGCATACTTAGAAAAAGTCTGAAGCGTTGACTTTAGAAAGTTTAGTAAACATGGAAAAATCCGTTGTGAATATGCGTAAGGCATTGTTTCACGTAGACGCACTATAGACGTTAATGTAACTATATTAGTACAGATAAGAACAGATTAATTTAGAGCTCTCCGTAAATGATATATGAGTTCTGAATACACAAAGCTTTTATATTTTTTTCGGAGAAGTCTATTGTAGAGACTGGTGAAACATTGCACTAAGGTAAACCAAAAAGTTTCCAAAATTCAAATTCAAACAGTTTATTAAAAAAATTAGATAACCAATCCTTGATATATGTTTTATTTTCTTGACTTACAACTAGCTTTTGCAAAATTTGTGGTTTTATTTTTTCGTAATGTGCTTTGAGAATGCTCTTACTTTGGCTGGGTGAAATAAAGCTTTTAGAATCATGACTGGTTAACAAAAAACTTAATAATTGTTCGCGCTGGTGGGGTGTAATTTTTATTGTTGTGACATGAGCGCATTTTGTTGGCTCTTCTAGTGCAAAAAAGAGTAAATGATAGTAACCTTTTTCTACTAAGTTTTGGACGATTCTTTCTCCTAATGTATCTTTGATGTCTAAAAAATAAGATAGCCAGCGTGTCAGAGAAGAATTGGTGTCATGTAGCACAGTTACCCACATAATCATTGGGTAAAGATTCACTTTTTGGATAAATTCTGTAGTATTATTTTGGTCTATGAAATTGGAAATTTCTGTTTGAGGTAACATTGCCCAAAAAGTAGGAATTTTACCTTGGAGTGTATATAGTAAATGAGGAAAACCAATCGGTGCGATTGGCTTATTCTCAGGCCAAGTTTTTTGTAAGCAAATTTGTTGAGATACTAATGTTGATGGTGTTAAATCTACCGGAGATGAATGAGGGATAAATTTTTCCTCCTTTTCTTGAAGATCCTTTGATTTACGCTGAATTAATTCTAATGTATCTAGTATTTCTGTAATATTTTGCGGTCGATTCTTTACTTCTTTCGCTAAACAACTAATTATTAACTTGTCTAAATCTTCTGGTATATTAGCC
>JBCBQE010000953.1:0-2910 GCA_039820385.1 Cyanobacteria bacterium J06635_10 | reverse complement strand
ATATCGTCGCAGCCATTCCCAATCGAAGTTTTGCAATACATCTTTAACCTTTGGGGAAGGAGGATAAGGATTTTCGTAAAGCTGTTAGTGAAGTTTTGAATATTCCTGATGATTGGATAATTGTCGGTAACGGTAGCGATGAAGTACTTAATTTAGTAATTCGTGCTTGTACGGATTCGCAAAGAAAAGTTGTTTATCCCATGCCTACTTACGTACTTTACCGCACCTTAGTAGAAATGCAGCCAGCGCAGACGGTGGAAATTGATTATCCAGAAAACTATAAATTACCGATAGAAGAATTAGTAAAAGTAGATGGTGCGGTGACATTTATAGCTACTCCTAATAGCCCGTCGGGACATATTGTACCTGTAGAAGATTTACGAGAATTAGCAATAAGATTATCTGGTGTATTGGTAATTGATGAAGCTTATTGTGATTTTGCTGATGATGATGCTTTATCTGTGGTAAAAGAATTTGAAAATGTGATTTCTATTCGTACATTGTCGAAGGGATATTCACTTGCTGGGATAAGATTAGGTTTTGGTATTGCGAATCCAAAGTTATTGCAGGGTTTATATAAAATCAAAGATAGTTACAACATTGATGCTATAGCTTGTGCTATTGGTGCTGCGGCGATGCGCGACCAAAATTATAAAAATAGTTGTGCAGAAAAAGTTAAAATATCACGGGGGAAGTTATCGGAAGATTTGAAAAAATTAGGTTTTAAAGTTTGGGATTCTCAGACAAATTTTTTATTAGTGCAGCCACCTCAAGGGAATGCTGAGTATTTGTATTTGAAGTTGAAAGAAGAAGGTATTTTGATTAGGTATTTTAAACAGGAAGGTTTGGAAGATAAGTTACGAATTGCTGTAGGTACTGATCAGGAAAATAAGGTTTTAGTTGAGGCTTTGAGTGGGTTGATTGGGTAAACTAAATTTAAGTTGCTTTAGATGGGAATGAAAGTTTCAAGCTCTTTTTTATGGTACAAAATGTTAATTAACCGATTGCGAACCCTCCACTCCTACAGAACATGAGGAGCCTTTTTGCTTAAGAAAAGAAGTAACTGTATCACGCCAAGCATCTTGCTGTAACCAACGTTTTATCCAGGTTTGAGATCTATCAAAATATTCAGAATTATTAGGAATCATACAAAGCTTGTCCAAAGCACTTGGAATATCTCCTTTCCTAGCATCGTTAATAGCAGTTTCATAAAGAAGCTTTTCATTATTAGAGTTAGTATTAGAACTGGGGGAAGGACGATTTATATTGAACCATAAAAATACGGATAATAAACCTACAATTGCAAATAGTAAGCCTATTATGATTCCGAGGAAAATTGATGTATTTTGTCTGGGATTTGATGCTTCTATTGGTGAATATTTGGGATTATTAGTAGAATTTATTTCTGGTTTATCTGGAGTTTGATTTGCTTCGCTATTTGATGGAGTTTCTGTTTCTATTGGCTGGATATCTTCTGAAGAGTCAATTATTACAACTTCCTCATTTTGATTAGAAGCATGAAATTGTTGGAATTGATATAATCTTTCTGAAGCCAGCAATTTACCTTCTAACTGTTTTTGTAAATCCGATTCCTCTTGGGGTAGATATTGTTTTGCTAACTGGAATTTTTGAATAGCTTCAGGATATTGTTTTTGATTGAAATATAAATCGCCGCCCTTGAGCAGTACAATGGCTTTCCACTCATCATTTTCCCACTCTTCTTTTTTCTTTCTCCTGTTAAATGCTTCTTCTAACTTATCCAAAAATCGAGATTTATTCTCCTCAGAAGCGTTGGAAGCAAGAGCTTGATTAAAAATCTGCAATAGTTGATTTTTTGGAGAGGTAAACTTAGTGGCAATTTCTAAAAGACTAAGTGTCCAAATATGGTTATAGTAGCAGCCTTCTGCTAAATAAGGAATAAGATAATCCAATGCTTCATTTTCTTCTTGAATCCACCATAATTTATGATGAACTAAATCGCTAAATATTTCAGTAAAATCTTTGCTATTAATGCGCTTTTCTGCAATAGTTAAATTTTCTGTTTTGATTAATTTTTCTAGACGAATTCGGAAATGATTTATTGCTTGCTTATTGATTTCCCGTATCTCTGATTTTTTACGCTGCTCAGGTATGAATAAATCATCTTTCAAGAATTTTGCATACTTTTCATCTAATTCTAATTGTTCCGGTAAAATGAACGAATATTTTTCATATAGTTGTTCTAATTTACCCCTGACATCGTTAACACCGAGCATCTCCTTTAAAAATTCTTCATCGGGACGACGCATCATAGCTAAAATGTAAATAGCTCGCTTATCTTGTGGGTTCCGTTTACAATGAACGAGAAAACGGTTAACAGTTTCTGCAATTACTTGTTCTGAAGGTGTTCTATATGTCTTCTGAGTATCTTGAGACACTGGAGCTAAAATTTCTTCTGAACTATATTCACCCCAGTTTGAAGCTATTTGCTCTACAACAAAAGGAATACCAAGACTAAATTCAGCTATTTTTTCGACTTCTGAATCTTCAATGTCGTAATTTTTTCCACTAAAATATTTTTTGATGCTTGCTTTGTCAAATCCATTAAGAGAGCGGCTCTGGAGATAAGGTTGGGAGAAATCCTGCTTATAACCCCGAAAATACACCCCAGCATCTAATTGCCCTAGGGAATTAGCTGCTTCATAACGAACATCTTTATTTTGATCTTTGAGTAAGTCAATTAGTAAATCAGTAGCTCGTAATCTGTTTAATTTTCCTAGTGCGATTGCCAGTTCACTTTTTGTGGGAGGTTGTTGATATTTTTGAGAAATTTCACTGTTATAATTAATATTTTCTAAATAATTAAGTGCGTAAGTGAAAGTAAAATAATCTTGAAGTAATAAATGACGAAAACGATAGATTTCTTTTGAT
>JBCBQE010000952.1:0-2910 GCA_039820385.1 Cyanobacteria bacterium J06635_10 | reverse complement strand
TGTAAACCGTTACCGCTAAACCAATAGATTTGATAATTTAAAAGGTGGTGAGGAGATTTGTAATTTTTAACTAGACTGCTGCATTTTCCACAAGTAGCTAGAAACTAAATTAGTCACAATATGAGCAACTATGGGTACCAATAAGTTACCGCTCAAAAAGGCGCTGTACCCTAAAATTACCCCGACAATAGTTGCCCAAAGTACATATGCCCATTGTTGAAAATCGCTCAGATGTAAAATGCCAAAGCAAATACTAGATAGAATGACGGCTAAGTGATTAAATCCTAAAGCAGGAAGCATTACTCCCCTAAACAATAATTCTTCACTCAACCCCGGTAACAACCCCAACCAAATCAAATCGGGTAATGCTAAAGGTTTGAGTACAATTTCCAAGTAATAGTTGGCACTTTTACGGTAAAAAGGAAAAAATCGATAAGCTAAACTACTCAAGCCGGTAATAGCTAAACCTAGTGCGATTCCGATGAATAATTCCTTTTGATGCCAATGCCAAGACATTAAGGAAAAATCGCCAAATTGTAAGCAAAGTTTGGCAATTATCCACAAAATAATAGCTGTCACTCCCATTGCCATCAGTACTTGGGTACGTGTCAGGTATGGAATTTCTGGCTCGTGCTTTTGCTGTTGCGTCACAGTTCTTTCAGAATTAAGGAAACGTTAATAGGGAAGGTAAGATGAGGAACAACTAACATTTAACAACTAACATTTAAACTAACGACTGTAAAGAAAATATTGTAGAACTTAAAGCTGATGGGTTAATACCTGCTTTGCGAGCTGCTAATACGCCTATTGCTTCCAAGTAAGAGTTTACCGATATGGTTTTCATTCCCAAGAGTTGAGGAGGAACTTGCATCTGAGTTTGGTTTTCCTCTACAGTAATTATCTCACATTTCCTCTGACTCAAACTCAGTAAAGCACTGCTACCACAAGCATTCGCCGGTACTATTACTGCATCAACTGCTGAGATCCATATATCATTATTGGAGAATTGATTAGATTTACCAATAATAAATTGGGGTGCGCGACTTAAACCCACGAGTACGCTTGGTAAGAAAGTATAACCTAATTCCTCTGCCGCAGAACGTGGAGATAAATTTGCATCTAAGACTGGCGGGGAAAAGGTTGGAGAATGAGCGCAAGGAATCTGAAATTGTCGCACTATCAAATGACTAATTACTGCTTCTGCACCCCCGACTGGATCGACTCCTTTACCTTCACGGTAGTTTTGCTCTACTTCTTCATCGATATAATCGGGAAAACGCGCAACAACTGCTAGCGCTTCTGCACCTGCTTGGTTGATTAATTTTTCTGCTGCACGTAACAAACTATCTGGATTACCTATAGTGCCCCAACTTGCTCCCGATGCGGCTGAGCCTAATTCTACATTTAACGGAGCATCAGTGATTACATAATCTGTTAAATTTAATCCTAGGGTTGCTCTTGCTGCGTCTGCTGCTTGGAGATTTCTTAAACGTAAATCTGGCTCGATTCCTTTATCTAAAATTAAACCTATTTTATTTTGATGCACCGGCTGTAAACCCCAATCTCCTCGAGCAAATTTGTCAATGCCGTAACCTTCCACATATAAAGCGTTGGATAGATTCCAGTACAAAGTTGCACCATTAAGAACATTAGGATGAGTGATCAAAACATCACAAACTTCAGCCATGGCTTTAGCGACGGGTAATGCATCTCCTGCATAACCTCCAATAGCGGCTCCAACACCAGTTGGAATAATTAAGATAGCGGTATATGGACGCATTTATTCAGTTATCAATGATCAATTAACAATTATCTAATAAATCGCTAAAAATATGGAAACTACAGCATAATTTTTGCAAGTCACTACCTCTTTGTTCATTTGGGATATGAGTAGTGGAATCAATTAGTAATCAACAAAATTCGATATCAGATAAAATCTATCTAAATACCTTGATATAAAATTCCTAATATTTGAGAAATTTCCTGAATATAATAGTTCTTTAAATCGATAAATAAATTACTATCTTCCAATTTAATAAATTTCCAAATATCTCCTGTGGTTACTGCTCCATAAATAGTTTGAATATCATTATTTTCCTGCTGATTAAATAATTGTGCTGCTAGCATTGCACCTGCACATTGCCCTAATCCATTTTTAATATTTTCGTTTTTAGCTTCAACAATAATAATTACAGGCGCATTAATCAGTAGTTGTTCCTTGGAACGACTAATAATAAAATCGCAATAACCATTTAAGCCTTTCTCCATATCCACATCAAAATTCGTACCTGAGAATAGACTTATTTGATAGTTACTTCTACGCCTTATTTCTAACAAAATAGGGAGAATAATCATATCTGAACGTGCTTTTTCAGTATTAATTGCTAAAGCTAATTCAGCAGTCTCTTTTAAATCGCCTTTTAATTTATCGCTTGCTTCTAAAGATTCAACGTTAACAAATAAATCGGCAACTTCATCTATGTGAATATTAAAATTATTTTTAAATTTACTTAATGTCAAGTCACTGTAAGCCATTTACCGTTCCTCAAGCCTAATAAAAGCTAAATTAATGAAACCGTATTTACCAATATTTATGGCTTAATCTTCAAAGCCTGCCAAAGTACTTACTTAAACACAATTATCTTTCAAAAAATCAAACAGTTAATATCTTTTAACTCAAACTTTCTTCTTTTGTCACAACTGCCTCTAAAATTAGTTTTCCTTTCTGAGAATCTATGGCAGTTATAGCCCAGCGTAAAGGTTTACCGTGCTTGTCTAATTCAGTTTCTACAGACTTATACAACTCAGCGATATCTTCTTGTAAATCAATTTTCGCAGTTATAAAATGGGTAATCATTGAATTTTTGTAAATTAAATTCCCAGTTCTCAATTTCCAAACTCCTATTTTAT
>JBCBQE010000951.1:0-2918 GCA_039820385.1 Cyanobacteria bacterium J06635_10 | reverse complement strand
AATCGGAATTAAGCCCCAAACAATTATCCATCCATATTCCCATTTATCCGACCAAGTTCGTAATAATGGTCTTTTATTTAGAACTGCATTTATTATTTGACTAGTAGCTTGAGCATGATATTCTACCCCATACATTTTTCCATTGAGTTCCAAACCGGAAATAGCAGAAGTATAAAGAAAGTCATGGGTGCTAGTAGCAGTAACTCCAATCAGGACTATTTTATTTTGCAACCAGCTTCGATTAAATTTATTCTTTTTGATATCGTGGAGCGATAAAATCCGAAATCTTTGTTTTCCATTGCGAAAATTCATGAGCATTTGAATTCCACCGTCATCTGTTTTGATATAACCACCAGAGTTCGATTCAAAAACTGGAATTTCCGTAGCACCAAATCTTACAGCATCAGGATTATGGATACCGTTTTCTATATTTATATTTCTAGAAGATAAATAAGCTTCTGCTAAATGTAAAGCCAAGGAAAATTTTACATTATCCCAACTTTTAGGGTCATAAGTTAACAACAAATATCTTCTGTACTTACCATCTTTATCTGCAATAATATCTACAAAACCAACTTTGTCTGGAGATAGAACAGGGGGAGGAGCAATTCTGTCTGGTTCAAAAAATTTTTCAACACCAATAATATTTTTACTTTCTTTGAAAACTTTTAGTAATTCTTTACTGCCAGGTTCTACCGATACATTTTTGAATATATCAAGACCAATTACTCTAGGTTGATAACTCTGTATTTTTTTAATCAGTGCTGCAATTTCTCTATCTGGTACTGGGTATCTGCCTATTTTCTGGATATCTTTTTCATTAATACCAATAATAATAACTTTTTCTTCTGTAGTTTCGGAAGGACGTATCCTTAAAAAAGTATCAAGTAACATCCATTCCAAAAATTGTAACCCACCAAATAAACGTATAATTATAATAATTAGAATCAGAGTTAACCCAGGAATTGCAGCCCTACGCCAAATAGGTATTTCATATTTAGTAATACGGTTAATTCTCTGTAGCATTTAAATTACCCTTGTTAACAAAAATAAAAATCAAATCATAAATTATGCCTATACTATACTTTTTATATTTAAGGCTCTTCAACTCTTACTACGCTAAAAGATGTGATACAAACTTTGTCAATTTTTTATTTAATAAACACAGACATTTTTACTAACATTTTTATCTTTTCTCTAGTTTGTACATTTGAGCTAATATTTTGATATATTAGGTACCTAAGTTGATATTTCATTAATGTATTAGTCAAAATATTATTTATACGTATAATATTAATTATCAATAATCTATTCACTGGATTATTGATTTGAATTTCCAGTTACGGTGAATTTTATGAAATTTTTGATTCAATTAAAAGCTTCAGTCAATTAAACCTTCTTTTCTAGCAATAATTTCGGTTTGAATCCGCATATTTTTTCCTTCTTCTTTGCAATTGTCAGGATAAACATTTAAAGCATCTTGTATTTTTGTCCAATATGCACGTATTGTACGTTCGTGTAAGTGCATTTTTTCTGCAATTACTTTATCTTGTAATCCTTCCTCGAATGCTAGACTTAAGACTTCTAGCCATTCCGGCTTCAACTCTAATCCAGTTTTAATGTCTTTTGTATAACTTGCTCCCTGTATTGCTAAATTAATTCTATTCAACATTTCTTCTTCAGATAGTCCTTTATCTGCAATCACAAAACCTCCTTGATGTTCGTCTATTTCATACTTAATTCTTACCAAAGCTTTTATATAACTACTTTGCACCATGAAGTTATGATTGGGATATTTTTTTAATAAATCCTTGATTAACTGAATTCCCGTTTCTATATTAGCCGTTATTCCAGGTTTTTCTGGAATTGATAAATCTAATACGATCAGTTTAAAAAAATTCAATTCATCTTGATGCTTTTCAATTTCATCATGAGTATCTTCTGCTGTTTTCGCTATATAAACCTCCATGTCTGGATATTGATTTTGCAAAATATTTAAGATTCCAGAGATAATTAGATGATGGTCATCGACTATAAGAAATTTTGGCATAGTTTGTGAATATTTTTTAAGGTAATTTCCTCAAAAGATTTTACTTAATCAAAGTCATTAATTCATGTCAAACCCGACAGAATTCAGATTTCATTTCATTCTACAAAATGTCAATATAGAAAAACATACACTTTTATGTATGTTTTTGACAGGGCTCACACATCTTGTCATTAATCAGCCTGTATTCTCAACAATCCTGGAAATAGTCGTATTAAGCGATACTAATTGACGGGTACCCATGGGAATTTTTTTTCCTAAAAAAATTCCCATGGGAGCCCTTGACTTACTACTTAGTTTAAATTTTGACTATAATTTTAGAATTAGACAAAATACTCTCGACGGTAAACCTCTCAAATTTAGTGCCAGTGCATAATCACGCTTTTTGCGTTTGCCCTGCCTTGAGATCCCATGTCCATATTATTCATTCATATTACGATAAGTAGCTACAGCAGAAGGAGAAATACGGTTGAGATAACGGAAAATCCAGTATTTAAAAATAGTATCTAGAATTACTGGGAATGTGGCAATAAATAGAAAGATAAATTCATGATTTGCTGGTAAACCCCAATGACGTGATATCCCTTCTAAGATGACTTCCCAACCGTGAGGGGAGTGGAATCCAACAAATATATCGGTAAATAAAATAATAATAAAAGCCTTGGCACTGTCGCTTAAACCATATACTACATAATCAAAAAATTCTTTTAAAACAGCAATTTCTCGCTTACTAAATATCATATACCAGATGAATGCAATTACGGAGATAATGTCAGCAAAAACATTTTTGATTGCATTACCACTCAGATCGCGATATTCTTCTGCAATCTCTGATGCTTTTTCTTTTACTTGTTCTTCTATTTGCCGATCT
>JBCBQE010000950.1:0-2931 GCA_039820385.1 Cyanobacteria bacterium J06635_10 | reverse complement strand
AATCATTACTAATGCATGTGCTATTTTATTAAGAAAATATGCGTTTACGTGGTTGTCATTATAAGCATTAACTAAAGCATCAAATGCTTTTTTACCTCCAATCTTTTCCAATTCTGACACTGTGGTGATAAGAACATGTTCATCTTTATCATTTAATGCTTTAATTAGGGGGGTTAATGCTACTTTACCACCGATTTTACCTAGTGCACCTACTGCACTATTGCGAACAGTAGAGTATTCATCATTTAAAAGATTAGTTAGAGCATCAAACGCGACTTTACTCCCAATCCTTCCTAATGATGATGCAGCAATGCTACGAACCGATACATTTTCATCATTTAATGCATTAATTAGAGGAATTACCGCTGCCTCACTGACAATTGTTTGTAAAGCATATATAATATCAAGACGAATATCTGAATCTTCATGTTGAAATATATTAATTAGAGGAATTACTGCTTTTTTACTACCAATTCTGTCTAATGCCTTTATAACTTGTCTTCGTATATATTTTGATTCATTTTCTAATGAAATAATTAAATCATTTAATATTCTTTCATCTCCTATCCTATTTAAAATGTATGCAGCTTCACTTTGAACACGCCAATTTTCATGATTCAAGTCCTTGATTAAAGCATCTAAGAATGCTTTGCTAACGTTAATTTTTTTCAATGCCACTCTACCAGCAGCACGAACATTTTTGTCATCATCACCCAAAGCATTTATTATTAAAGGTTGCACTGCTGCTTCATCACCTATGTTTCCTAATGCAGCTACGACAGTACTAAGAATAGAATAATCATCTAAAGCATCAATAAGAGGTTGTACCGCTTTAGTGTTGCCTATTTCTCCTAGAGCGTATGCAGAATCACGACGAACACTTGACTCTGAATCACTCAAAGCCTTTATTAATTTATCAACAGCTCTGTCATTACCAATTTTTCCCAATACATTTGCGGCACCCCTGCGAACATCTGATTTATAAAAAATTAAAGCATTTATTAGAGCATCAAGTGCCATTTTACTGCCAATATTTCCTAATGCATTGATAGCTCCTGAACGAACTTTGTTGTCTTCATTATCTAAAGCATTAACAAGAGTATAAATTACATAGTCCGAGCGACTTATACTTAACAGTTCAATTTCTAATAGTAATGGTAATTTCTTATTTAAAATATAATCAATAGCTTGCTGCTGAAACTCCGGTTTCACCTCTCCAGCTAACCTAGCACCCAACATCAAATCAACATCCAACGCTAACCGCACAACTCTTAAAGCTCGCGCTTCCTCCTCAACCAAACCCAACATCAACGCTACAGGTTCAGTCCATTTAAGTAAATTTAAATAATCGCGCTGTAATTTGCGATCGCTAATATCTGGTAGTTTTCTTAGTAAATATTCAGCAGCATAATATTCTTGCAATAACTGATGACGAAACTCGATTTTGTCACCATTCTCTACTTGAATTAAATGATGTTTAATTAAATCTTCTAACCAACACTTTGCATAATCGCGGGGTTTATCAAATTTTTCTTCTGTTAAATATTTAGTAAAAATTTCTTCTACTTCTCCCTTGGAAATCGCAACCCGAAATTCCGTTACAGGCTCACCCAGCATCATCACAAACGCAAGATGTTCTAGTAAAGACTTCCACCACCGACGAGATTCTGCTGTTACTACAACATCTCCTCTCAAATTATTTTCATAAATTTGGGTAAAAAAACGAAATACCATCCCCAAATTAGAAGGAATATTACCAGTTTGCTGAAATAAACAGCACAACATCCACAGCAACAATGGTGTTTTACCAAATTCTTGCAGTCTATCCCCCAAACGCTGCAACATTTCCTCACCTTTTTGCGGTAGATAGGAAATCACAAATTCCCGCATCTGGGCTTCATTCAAAGGTTGCATTTCCAACTTTTTTACAATTCCCAAATCACCACCCACACCTAAATCTCTCGTGGTGAAAATCATTGGTGTTTGGGAAAATTCTTTGCGAAATAATCTTACTTGTCGTCGTGATTCTTCTGAAGGAAGTTCGTTTACACCATCGATAAGAAGTAAAAATTTCCCTTGACGCAGCAGATTTTTTATAGTTGTTTCATCAAGGTTTAGGTTTATGTCGTGCTTTTGTAAAAATGCTTGAATGAGTTCAAAAATTGAACTTTGCCAGTAACGTAATTCTACAAGTACGGGAATTTTTGTGTCGTTTACCGAACTCGCCAGGTAATCAATTCCCTGGCTAATAGCAGAAGTCAGTTGAAACTGACTGACAGCAGATGATTCAGTCGTCTTTAGACGACTTTGACTATGAGCCTGGAAATTTATTTCCAGGTGTGCTTTGGCTTCTTCGAGTAATAATCTTGCTAAAGCTGTGGATTTTCCGGAACCCGGTTTTCCTCTCAATAAAACATGATTATCAGCATATTTACTAATACCTTCTAACACGGGTAGACGTTCTATTTTTTCTCGCTCGTGGTTTTGTTGTTCCTGTATTCGCTCTACACTTTGCACCATCAACCCAAAATCAAAGGGTGATGAAAACTGCTGTTTCTGAGTTTTCTTACCTTCCACATCTGTCAAAGTATAGAATTTCCACCAGCATTTGTACTCCTCGCTGATGGATTGCAGATAGATCTCAAACTGTGGATAATCAGTTGATAGCACGTATAGGTATAAAAACTTGAGCAGTATAAGTTAGATATCAGTTTAGACGATAAATACTTATAAAGTTTCCTATTGCTGTAAATTTGTGAAAAAGTATAGGCAATTATAATGAACGATAAAAAATTCAACGTACCCCAATACGTAGACCAAACAGCATCACTACTAAATTTAAATTTACCCGAAGAATATCTTCGGGTAAAGGAAACTGATTGACAAGTTTTGCTATAACTTGAATTCTTTCAAAATTTTCTATTACTCCGT
>JBCBQE010000949.1:0-2944 GCA_039820385.1 Cyanobacteria bacterium J06635_10 | reverse complement strand
ATTTAGAGATAAATCGTCCAATTTATGGAGCCAACCATCCATTTTACGGAGATTAATCATCCAATTTTTGGAAAAAAATCATGTTCAATTATAATACAAAGAAAAAATTTTGGCATGCCTTGAGCATAACCCAATCAAGTCCAACAACTGACAATCAAGTTCTTTTCTCTCAATACCTAGGAAAACAAAGCTCCGCAAGCAATCCTTTCAAGCGTAGAAGTAGATTCTTCTGAAACTGGAATATACCGCGTGTGGCGCGATTCACGACTGCTAGTAAAATTTCACAGAGATATAGCCAACGGCTTGTGGATATCCCAAACCGATAATTACAAGCTGGCACCGCGTTTTGAAAGCAGCAACGACGTGGTGATGTTCATTATTGTGCGATTCGTTGGCTAGAAATTATGGGCTGTAATGCTCATAAGGGATTAGCCGCCTGGGAAAGGAAAGAACTTATGTTCTTATCAGAACCTTGACAACTTGACAACCATGAGGGTGCAAGTCCCTCCCTGTAGGTACAACGGTGACGACACACAGCGCCCTTTATAAAGGGAGTCTCCCTACCCCAGAGACTAGCTATCAATGGAGGTAAAGCGGGAGTGAAAGCGATAGATAGCTGGAAATCCGATTTGGTTACATCGCAAGTCAGAGCTTATGGGTAGTAATCGCCAAAAAAGGCGACATATCGAATGGTGCGTTTGAATCATCGTAAACATTAACCAGCAAAAACGGATTGATTAGCTGGAGACAAAATGTCAAAGGATAGAGGGTTAGCAGCCAATGATCTGACTAACAAGTACCCCCACTGAACCCGGTACCCACCCAGCCTCAAGGTAAAGAAAGGTTTAACGCCCTCGTTAAACGAATGGCTGTCAGGAACGAAGTAACCCATCTCTCGGTTCTCATATGGTCGATTACTCGTTCGGTGCTAACCATAAGCCAGTGGTGGGAAGGATTGAATCAGAAGCAAATGTCTGGAGTAATGCCCAGGATAGGCTGACAGATTCACGATTAAGTAGACAAGTAAAGTTGTAAGTAGTAATGAATACGTCTAATACACAAGAAAACTTGATGGTGGAATGGAAGAACATCAACTGGCGCAAAGTCGAAAGAATGGTCTTCAAGTTACAAAAACGAATTTACAGAGCTTCTAAACGTGGCGATGTTAAAACTGTCCGCAAACTCCAAAAAACTCTGATGAAGTCTTGGTTTGCAAAGTTACTAGCTGTCAGAAAGGTAACTCAGGACAATAAAGGACGGAGAACTGCTGGAATTGATGGGAAGAAATCCTATACACCTGGGCAAAGACTCCAACTTGTTAGTGAACTGAGATTAAGCTCAAAGGCGAAACCGACTAGAAGGGTATGGATATCCAAACCTGGAAAACCGGAAAAAAGACCTTTAGGCATTCCTACTATGTACGATAGAGCTTTACAAACAAGCGTAAAAATGGCTTTGGAGCCAGAATGGGAAGCCAAGGAAGGAACCTGCGGAGTTACGGTTTTCGTCCTGGTCGCTCATGTCACGATGCTATTGAAGCAATATTCATCGCTATTAATCAGAAATCAAAATACGTTTTGGATGCTGATATAGCAAGTTGTTTTGATAACATCAATCATAAAGCACTAATGGAGAAAGTTAATACTTTCCCAACATTAAGACGACAAATCAATGCATGGTTAAAAGCAGGAGTCATAGATTGGAGTGGATACGCCAATCGTCCTAAAGGCTATAGCAAAACAAACAAAGGCACTCCACAGGGCGGCACCTTAAGCCCTCTGTTAGCAAACATTGCATTACACGGAATGGAAAACCGAGTTAAACAATTTATGGGAACTTTATCTAATGGAATAGGTAAAAGAGATAACATGAAAAGTTTAACTTTAGTTAGGTATGCCGATGACTTTGTGGTCATTCACAAAAACCTAGAAGTTATCCAAAAATGTAAGGCGATGATTGCCGACTGGCTCAAAAACATTGGATTAGAACTAAAACCAAATAAAACCAAGATATCACATACGCTCAATCCTCACGAAGGAAATAGCGGTTTTGATTTTCTAGGTTTTAACATTAGGCAATACCACGTCGGGAAACATAATTCCGGCAAACGACCTAATGGAGAAAAACTTGGTTTCAAGACTTTCATCAAACCCAGCGCCAAAAGTATTCAAAATCATTACCGTAACATTGCGAGCATAATCGACCAATACTCCAATGCTCCTCAAGCAGCATTAATACCCCGGCTTAATCCGGTAGTAAGAGGTTGGGCGAATTACTTTTCTACTGTATGTAGTCAAGGAAAGTACTCGTTGTTAGATCATTTAATGTGGAAGAAACTTTGGTCTTGGGCAAAACATCGCTGTCCCAGAACAGGGAGAAAAAAGATTGTCAACAAATACTGGGGGACAATCGAAGGAGACAATTGGATCTTTTTGTGTAAACAAGATAACTACATCTTGTCATTACAAAAGTATGCCAAAACGGAAATACAAAGACACATCAAGGTTAAAGATGTCGCCTCTCCTTATAACGGAGACACGGTTTATTGGAGTACTAGAAGAGGTCGTAGTCCTGAAATGCCAGCAAGAATCACTAGATTATTGAAGGCACAAAAAGGAAAATGTAATCACTGCGGATTGTACTTCCGAGAGGAAGATGAAATGGAAGTTGACCATATTATCCCAAAGAAAAAAGGAGGTTCCGGCAAAAAGGATAATTTACAACTTCTACATAAACACTGCCACGATACCAAAACCGCCAATGACGGCTCCTCAACTAAGTACCCATGTCAAAAGGGCTACTTAGTTGAGGAGCGGAATGAGGGGAAACTCTCACGTTCCGTTTTGTAAGAGAGTCGAGGTTGGTGACAACCTCTTCGACTCTATCGAGATGAACGCACTCGCATCTGCTTAATTAAAACTTCCATCGGCCTTTTATGGCTGGT
>JBCBQE010000948.1:0-2947 GCA_039820385.1 Cyanobacteria bacterium J06635_10 | reverse complement strand
CTATTGTTACTAAAGAAGATTTAGCAACAATAGTCGTTGTGGCTGTGGCAATCAACTCATTAACCCGCTCTAAACAGGCATTCAATCCTGCTGCAAATTCGTATCTAGTCATTGCCCGATTGCCACAGCCACAACGACTATTGTTACTAAAGAAGATTTAGCATCTTTACAGCGTTTGCAACAAGAGTTTAGTGCCGAATTAGCAACTTTGCGCTTCCGTGTAGATAATCTGGAAGCTCGCACTGCCGAAATAGAAGCTTCACAGTTTTCTACTACCACCAAACTCCAAGGAGAGGCAATTTTTACTGCTATCGGTGCAACTGGTGGCACTCCCGATAGTGACGATCCTAATATTATCTTGACGAATCGGGTACGCTTGAACTTGAATACCAGTTTTACTGGTAAAGACTTGTTAATTACTGGTTTGCAAGCCCATAATTTCGGCGGTGGTGCGGATGGTAGTGGTAGTCTGCAACAAGAATTGGGATTGACAGCACCGGGAGTAAACTTGGCCTCAAGTAGTGCCCGCACGGGTATGGAACCCCAATTTCCCGGCTTCGATCCCAAAGATTTATCTTCTAAAGGTGCTAATGATGTGGAATTGTACAAACTTTTGTACATCTTCCCCATAGCCGATAAATTAACTCTATTTGCTGGTACTGCTGCGGAAGTTTCCGATGCTTTCCCCACCATTACTCCTTTCGCAGGAGAAGGGCAGGAAGCAGTTTCCCGCTTTGCTGGCTTAAATCCCGTACTGCGGGTTTCCGGTGGTACTTCCGGCTCTGGCTTAGCATCGGCAGCAGGTTTTATCTTTGCTCCATCCAAAAGCTTAGATTTTCGCGCTCTCTACGCTAGCGTCAATGCCAATATTCCCGAAACTGCTGACGATATTCTTCCCGGAGTTTCTGGTACACCTTTAGGTTCGGGTTTGTTTGGTGGTAGTACCGTTGCCGCAGCCCAACTCACATTTAAACCCAGCAACTCATTGGATATTGGTTTGAACTATGCCAACAGCTACCACGAAATCAATATTTTGGGTACGGGATTGGTGAGTGCCGATACCAATGCTTTAGGCTTAGCAGATGGAAATCTAGGGATTCCGGTAAAACTTAATTCTGTGGGTGGTACCCTAAATTGGCGCTTTGCTCCAAATATTGCTCTATCAGGTTACGGAGCAGCAATTTTCGTCGATGATTCCTCATCTCAGGTGGATGCTTCCACTACCTTCACCAGTTGGATGGTGGGCTTACACTTCCAAGATATAATCAAAAAAGGTAATACCGCCGGAATCCTTTTCGGTCAACCTTTATACCGTACAGAAGCTGATGGTGATGGAAATTTAGCTGATGAGGGTGTCGATCGCACGACTCCCTATCATTTGGAGGCTTATTACAAATTTAGAGTAAACGATAATATCAGTATTACCCCCGGTGCGTTTGTGTTATTTAATCCTGAGGGAGATGACAACAACGACACAACGACAGTAGGTTTGTTGCGTACAACTTTTACTTTTTAGAATTTAGTATTTAGTTGAACCAACATTAATCAGTTATTAGTGCCCTCAAGAGGGCGGGAGTTGAAGAGGTGAGGGCATTATTAACTGGAGTTTAGACTAAAAACTCGCGATACACCGGAGCCTGTCGGCTTCGCCTATCGCCATTTACATATAGAAAAATAGGCGTTGCTGATGCGAAGTATGAATTAAATTTTATGGATCGCCGAAAGCTATGTAGAGACGTTACATTGTAACGTCTCAAAATCTAAATTCATACCGGAATTCAGCAACGCCGAAAAATAAAAAGGAATGCCCCTGTTGTATCGGACACCCCTAGAACGGAAGATGAGAGAAACACTACCAACTCCCATGTAACCGTTATGGATGTTTTTGTACAGAATGCGGGAATTCCGTCAAGCTGCAATTGCTTTCACCTGCCGGAGCGTTGCTCCCTCATTTAATTTGGCAAGCGATATCTATCAATTTGTGCAACCCAATTACGACGACTATTATGTTCTAAATTCAGAATTTCTTCTAAAGACCAATGGAAATAAAAAGCTATACAAGCTACCTCCTCATGCATCTGTTCCGAGGGGTAGCTTACTACTCCCCCGATAACACAAGCTCCTGTTTAAAATTATTACCACATTGGGGACATCTAACTGGTATATCTGCATTACCTTGTTGATTGATTCGGTTGTAAAATTCTCGCAAATAAGCCAAGTCGTGGATAAAAAGATTTTCTAAAAGTTCGGGAGTTAGTGTATTTAATTCACCCAAACTAACAATTACTCGCGATAGCATCAGGAACACTTTATAAGCTGGCTCTTGATGAATGCGGCGGTCTTTTTGAACGTATAATTCATCTTTTGCAGTTGCTAAGCGCATCACTCCTTGGCGATGAATTTTTCCTTCTGTATCTAGTAATCCTTTAGGTAAAATAAAGTTGAATTCGGTTATCATTGGATTTCACTTTTAATCAAAAATTAACGATTGAATATTAAATCTTGAATATTAATTATTCTCTTTTATGTAATCGTCTTTTAATTTAGCAAGGACAATTTCTCGTTGTTGTTGAGCAACAGCGTAATCTGGATTTATATTTAAAGCTTGGTCTAGGGCTTTTAAAGCCTCTTGATAATTACCGTTACCTGCAAGTGCCATTGCTATGCCAGTCCAAACAAAAGAATTATCTGGACTAATACTATTAGCTTTCTGATAAGCTTCCAGTGCAGAATTATATTTTTTTAATTATAGAAAAACTACTCCTCGGTTATACCAAACTTCAAATAATTCAGGATTAAGTTCTGTGGCTTTTTTAATAGAATCAATTGCTGAGGAATATTTTCCTAAATGCCAATTTGCTACCCCTTTATTAGTCAAAATCATCGCAGGAGTAACATTATCATTTTTTGATATATCACCTTTGAGAGCTTTTTCGTAAGCTGTAAG
>JBCBQE010000947.1:0-2949 GCA_039820385.1 Cyanobacteria bacterium J06635_10 | reverse complement strand
CTCTGTTTAATTTAGCACCAAAACCTGGGATTACTGAGATCGTCGAGGGTAGCAGAAGTTTCGCTGATGCAATACAAAAAACAGACCTAGAGAACTTAGATATTTTAACTTGTGGCGAACTACATGGAAGACCTTCACAGTTGCTAGAGTCGGTGGTGATGAAATCGATTTTAGAAGAGGCTGCCAAAGAATATGATTTAGTTGTCATAGATACCCCTCCCATCGGGGCTTGTGCGGATGCATCAACTTTAGGTAAACAGAGCGATGGAGTAGTTTTAGTTACACGTCCAAGCTTTACGAATAAAGAAATGCTGCAAAGAGCAGTATCAGAATTGACCCGCGATCGCATACCAGTATTAGGAGTTGTAGTTAATGGAATGTCCAATCTGACAGAAAAATATTACCGCTATCCCGTTAAAAGTTACCAACCGACAAGAAGTTTGACTTCTGGGGGAAGGAGTTAGATGAGATGGGGAGAGGGGGAGAGGGGGGAGACTAGATAATTCAAAACTCTTCATTCTTCATTCTTCATTCCTAACTCTTAACTCAATAACAGACGTAGCACTGCTACGTCTCTACAACTCATAACTCCTCTCTATTCCCTAACAAAAAGTGATTAAGAACTAAAATGTTAAATCAAAAAGAATTAAATCCTTCTTTTTATACCTCGCTGTTAGTGGGATTAGCAGGAATTGTAATTGGTTTAGCTGTGGGGTTTGGGGCTGGTGCGGTACCTATTTATATTGGTTTGCTTTTGGGTGTAGTGGTTGTACTAGTGTTCTTTTTCGCTCGATTTGAACAAGCAGTATTAACTTTATTAGTTTTACGTAGTTCCCTCGATCCTTTTTCTACACAGCAAGTACCTGCTGCTTTTGCGGTTGGATTAGATGCTTTGACGATACTTTATGTAATAGTACAAATCTTATTAAGAAGAAAGATTAAGACAGACAAATTTTTCTGGTTTTTTGCGGGGTGGATAGCATTTTTAGGAATATGGGTAGTGCTACCAGTAGTTGGTTGGGGGTTGTTGGGAACTACCTATCTAATAGATGGGATTCGAGAATGGGTACGAATCTTTTCCTGGTTGATGGTATATTTGCTGGTGATGCAGTTAAAAGGAAGAGTTCATCCGCAGAAAGCAATTTCTACCTTATTTTTTAGTACGATTGTGCCCTTGAGTGTTGGATTATTACAGTTTTTTTCACCATACCTTCTTCCTCCAATACTTGCTTGTAAGGGTTGTATTAATTCAACAATTGGTCATCCTAGTGCTTTTGGAAGCTTTTTATTTCTATTTATTTGCTTGACTTTATGGAAATTAGGTCATGCACGCAACCGCTGGAGATGGATAATTTTATTAGGTTTAAACGCTTTTTTAATGGTAATGAGTAGGTCATTAACCAGTTTATTAATGTTTACCGTATTTATTATCGCTTTGATTGCGCCTAAATTGA
Organism: Cyanobacteria bacterium J06635_10; assembly: GCA_039820385.1. Classification (GTDB taxonomy): domain Bacteria; phylum Cyanobacteriota; class Cyanobacteriia; order Cyanobacteriales; family Nostocaceae; genus Rivularia. The sequence goes on along the minus strand of JBCBQE010000947.1, from coordinate 1,495 downwards.
ACTTGTTCAGATTAATCGGAGGAATCTTATTAAATACAGGTGTTTCTAAAATTGCATTTAGCTTTTCATGCCCAAATTCTGTACTAGCAAATAAGTAAAATACACCTGTATTTAATAAAGAATTAGATTTATCGCGAACAATACTATTGGCAGCTGGAGATGGCAACAGTGCTAATTGGCGAATTGCCCAATGGACTTTTTTAATAGATGCTTGGAAACAATCACCACTTTTAGGATATGGATTGGGTACGAGTAAGTTTATAACAATTGAACAAAACTATGCTCATAACGATTATCTCAGGTTTTTAGCAGAAGGAGGAATTCTCGGATTAATAAGTTTTATGGTATTTTTAGTAGTAAAAATGCTGCGTTTAATTCAATGTTTGCTGACTTCTCCCGTACTAAGTCCGCGTCGCAGACTATCTTTTATTATGATAGCTATTTTTGTGGCAATACTTGTGGGAATGGCCAGTGATAATGTTTGGACTCATACAACTTTGTTTTTCTACTGGTATTTGTTGTTGGCTGTATTAGGTTGGGAACCAAAGTATTGGAAAATGGATAATAGTTAGGAGTTGGGAGTTAGGAGTTAGGAGTTAGGAGTTAGGAGTTGGGAGTTAAAAGTTAAGAGTCAATCATTTCTACCCCCTCTACCCCCTCTATCTCTATTGTTGATTACAAAAATATAGACTGTTCGCAGGAGTTTATAATATGTCATTAGCTTATAAAGTATCTGGCTGGAATCGCAAACGTAAATGGGAAACCTTTCTTAAAGAAATTCAACCAACTGCTAAAAATACTATTTTAGATATTGGTTTTAGCGAAGAAGAATATAGCGATACTGATAATTTCTTAGAGAAACATTATCCTCAGACAGAACAAATAACGGCTTTATGTTTGGAGACACCGGAAGCCTATCTTCACGCCAGAGGGGACGCAGATTTTCAAGTACCAGAATCAGCGATCGCACTAAAAAAGAAACAAGCTTCAAAGCGTTATCCACAGCTAGAAATTGTGACATATGACGGTAAAACTTTCCCTTTTACCGATAAAACTTTTGATATTTGTTGGTCAAATGCTGTTTTAGAACACGTCGGTGATAATCAAGAACAAATCAATTTTTTAAAGGAAATTAAAAGAGTAGCAAAAAAGGCATTTATCACGACTCCAAATAGATATTTTCCTGTTGAAGTCCATACACGTATACCGCTATTACATTTTTTACCAAAGAAAATATTTGACCGTTTTTTGCACTTTATTGGTAAAGGATGGGCTGCTGACGAATATATGTATTTGTTGTCATTAAGTGACTTATGCAAAAGACTAGAAGCGGCGGGGATAACTAAATACAAAATCATTAAAAATAGATTGCTATTGTTCACCCTTGATTTTGTGGTTGTATTTGAGAATGAGTAAAAGATTATAAAGGGCGATTTTGCGTTCGCAATCAAACGATAATAGCTTTAACTAGCGGCTTGCTGCTACGTCGATTATT
>JBCBQE010000946.1:0-2950 GCA_039820385.1 Cyanobacteria bacterium J06635_10 | reverse complement strand
TTTCTACTCATCGATCAAAAATGCTTGTCTGGCGATCGACAGCGAATGTATCAGAAAAACTATTTTTGATCTTTATTCTTTAAATTTCAATTTTTAAAAATTCAATGTTCTATAAATTGTATCTTGAAGTGACTTGATAATTTATTACTTATAGGGCATAAGGCATGGTTGATTTTTCATGCCCTATATCCAGCCCAAATTCTTGATTTCTCGTTTCCTATAATAATGTTGAATTTCCTGGTGGGAAAAAAGTAACTACTAACTTCCTTGCGGTTTCATCACCACAACACCATAAGCATCGGTGGAAAGATACTGTTTTGCTGCTTGCATTAAAGTCTCTGCATCTTGTGCTTGGATATGATGAGGAAAATCAAAAGCTGGTTCTAAATCACCTACCAAGGTTTGATAGTAACCGTATAAATTAGCTCGATCGCTTGGCCTTTCATTTGCAAAAATAAATCTGTTAGCTACACGTTTGCGAACTCGCTTTATTTCTGATTCTTCTATTTCTATTTGGATGTTGCGAATATGTTGAACTATTGCTTCTTCCACTAGGGCTAAATTTTCTACCTGACAATGGGCTGCAATATAAAAAGCTCCCTGTAGCTGGTTAGTCATATTGCTTACAGATATATAATTAACCAGTTCGCGTTCCTCCCGTAAATCGCGCCATAATCTAGATACGCGTCCATGTCCTAAAATAGCTGAAAGTACATCTAGTGAATAAGTTTGATTCAGATGTATTAGCCCAGGCACACGCCACAGCATTATTAATCTTGCTTGTTGAAGGCTTTCGTCAACACATTCGGTACGAACAATTTCTGTAAATGCTGGTTCTAATTTGTGATCAGCTATATCTTGGGTTTCTATATTAGTTACATCTCGTGTTTCAAGATTAGCAAAACTAGAGGCGATAATTTCAATTAATTCTTCTTCTGGTAAATTACCTACAGCAACGGCGGTAATTGATTTTGGTTGATATTGTTGAGCGTGAAAAGAACGCATTTGCTGCACTTGGAGTTGAGAAATAACCGCTTCTGGTCCCAATACCGGACGACGATATGCTAACTTTTCAAAAGCAGTTTCCATAACATGCACAAAAGTACGATGTTGGGGATTGTCTTGGCTGCGTCTAATTTCTTCTAATACCACCAACCGTTCCCTTTCAAAAGCATCATCGGGAATACAAGCATTCATTACTACATCAATTTGCAGAGGTGCGAGTTTCGCAAAATCTTGAGGAGCAGCAGTTACATAATAATGAGTATAATCTTGGCTAGTAGCAGCATTTGTAACGGCACCATGCTCTTCAATTATACGTTCAAATTCTCCGTTTGCTAATCGTTCAGTTCCTTTAAAAATCATATGTTCCAAAAAGTGAGCCATCCCGTTGATAGCATCACTTTCTTTAGCTGAACCCGCATTAACCCATAAATTCAGGTTAACTGCTTCCACTGGCATTTGCTCTGCTACTATCGTCAAACCATTGGGTAAGTGTCGTAGCTTAGGGGCATTTAGACGAGGAAATTTTAGCAGAGTTGAAGACATTTGTAGTTATGAATCAGGTCATCTTACTTCTTTATCATAACTAGGACTGATTCAAATAACTTAAATTACTACTTTACTGAAAGAATTTACGGATTTATTTTGGCCTAATCGAATTGATTATAGCAAGTATGCTGTAATTCTCAGAATCTGGTTTCACTAATGAAAAATTAGATAAATAATTTTCATCGGCTTAAATATATTTTGGAAAAAATTTATTTAAATACTTTGTAAAAAGCATTAAATCTTTATCATGTATATTTTATACTAAATTATAAGTTCTTATAAAAAGATTTTAGATAATATCCCATCTCTGGAATTTTGTTTGTGTTAAGGGTAGCCATCGCCATAACTTAATTATTAAACAAAAATCTCATGAAATTTTTACTTATTCTTGCCACTCTTACAAGTTTATCGATAGCAAATTCAGCAACTGCTCAGTTAATACCATCCACTCCTAAAATACAAACTCCTAATCTTCCGATCGTACGTCTGATTAAAAATGGAACTCAGTTAAGAATTTATCATGGGAGAATAATTCAAACTATTAAAGCTAATCGTTTAAAAATCCGAGTATTAGATTCATTAACTTGTGATGGAACACCAGTTCAACGCCAAACTTTATCCGGTAAAAGATTTTTCTCTCAAGCAGTTAAGCTAGATAAAAAAACTGGGAACTTAGCGGTTGGAGTACTACTACAAAATTGCTTAGATCAAAATATCAGTGCAGTATTTATCCTTCAACCAGAACCCAATTGGACTAATTATCTTATTCACCGAGTATCTATCCCTGGAAAAAGATTAATTAATGATAGATTTTCTACCTATCCCCTCCAAAGAATTAAAACAATCGGATTTATTGATGGTAATCTACTTATCAAACACGCAGATGCAACTAATTCAGAAGCCATACTAGTCTACACTTCATCAAATAAGTCTGTTGGAAAGTACGCTGGTTGTGTTGTGACGCAACAAAATTATAGCAATAGCATTTGTCCGTTTTTTGATTGAGTTTTGTACTTTAAATCAAGTTAATGGTATTTTTATCAATGATCAATTATCAATGATCAATTATCCAGGACTTACGCAATTGTCACAAGATCCTGGTTGGTGCCGTACTACAAACTGTGATATTTTTCGTTTACAATCAATCGAAAGCTCACGTGCCCCTACAAGAAAAATGTCAAGTTGCGTAAGTCCTATTTGTAATGCTATCGTCTAAATTTAGATGTGTTTGCCCTGAATGTACTGGTTGAACATATCTATAACTAACCCCGGTACTTTCTGTTCTAAACTAGCGACTCTACAGCAATCTTTGACAGCAAGAATAAACCCCATAATTGCTTCTTTTTCAAATTCATTCGCTCTTTTGAAAAACTCCTTCCATTTAGACTCATTGCTACCA
>JBCBQE010000945.1:0-2956 GCA_039820385.1 Cyanobacteria bacterium J06635_10 | reverse complement strand
GTTTCTGGAGTAATATCCACTACCCTTCTTTTTTGTTCTGATGATAGAGCATTCCACGCTTCTTCTTTTATTTCTGGGTGTTCGTTAAATATATCTCTAATATCCTTCCAATCACCATTTATTAAGGTATCTATAGCTTTATCTAATGGTGTTGACTCTAATTCGATATCGGATTCTTCTGGTTCCTCTAGATATTGACTCTCCTGAAGTTCTTCAAGGGTGTTGTAGCGAGTGAAGGTTTCAGCTTCCGTAATAATTTCTAATTCATTCCAATGGAAATATTCTTGGAAATCATCACACTCGACAAGTATGGGTGCCGCTGTATCTCCTTGCAATTCAACTATTCTTCCTTGTTTTCCTTCATAATCACCGGCAGTAACCTCTACAGTAGCGGGTATCTTATATCCCATAGCAATTAGCGCATCAATACGGATTGCTGATGGCACCCATTCCAATTCAGAATCTAAGTTATCAGAACTTGCGAGCATCGCACCCCAACTATGTTTCCACTCTGAATGATTGCTGTATGCATAGTCGGAAAGATGTTTGAGTAATTTTCCATTGTGTGCTGCGATATTGGCGATAGCACTCCATCTTTTGTCAGTGGGAACGGTTGCTTCCCAAGCCTGACAACTTTCAAAGATTAACTGACCAATTTCTTGGCTAACTTCACCATTGCTGTTGATATCAACTTTTAACTGTTGATTTAGTTCTTGCCACTTATCTTCAACGGTTTGTTCTTCATTTGGTTGCTGTTGGTTGTAATCGTTGCCGTTATTTCCGGAAGCATTGTCTACAACATCCATGTCATGGGCAGTACTTTCATCTTGCTCCCCTTCTGCAATCTTCTGGTACAAATCGGCGATCGCTCTGCGGAGGATATTTTGAGGAATCAACCCGTAATCATCCATCAGCTTTTGAGTTAGTACGCCGGTTTGGTGGTCATCCTCATACAACGGGGGAAATGCTACGTAGCGCTCTTGTCTACAGTTTCTTTTCCAAATCGAAGGCTTTTGTGGTAGTTGTGATTCCTTTTCTTTTTTTAGTTGAGCTGCTCTATCTTTGATTAGCTGCGTAACGTAACTAAAGGTTATTTCTTGTTCTGTGGTTTCAAGCTCTTGAATTATTGGTTTGTATTTGTCTGAGCATAATCTCAATAAAGTTGTGACAGGAATTTGAAATAGAGCTTGGGGACGATATGCAAAATTTTGAAAATTCTCGGCTATCTTTAGCGCACGTTTTTCTTCTGTCTTTCCCTTATCCCAGCGGTATTCTTGAAGCAGCTGCCGATACTCCTTCTTGCTGTAATGGTTTTTGTACTCCCACAGTAAGAAACTAGCGTGGAGATACTCTGATGTACTAGTTTCTAGATGTTTGGTGGGATTAGCATCTACATTCTGGGTTTGAGAATAGGTTGATTTTTCAAGTAGTTGCATGGTATGTTATTGTTCGATTTTTTTATTGTTGTGTCGCTTCTTGCAAAAGCGACTTTTTATTTATTTGATTTAGCTGAATATCAAGCAGCACTTCGCTTTGAAGCGATTTGCTTGTCGTATGCCATAAGTGCGTAAGCAAGTGTGTGGTTATAGTGACTTGGCATTTTTTTAAATTCGATGTCACTACCCCACTCGTATAGCGCGTTCCTAGATGCTGAAGTGACTTCACCTAGCAATTTTAAGCACTGCCCTCTGAATCTGGCAGAGCTTACTACTTTCAACTTTTCTGAGGGCGATAATCCTTTTAGCAATATCTCCTCAATAAAATGTTTTGCCTTTATTAATGGCGCTTTGTAACTGTTACAATGCGTAATTGCTATTAGCTCTTCTTTCGATAGCGCCATCACGACGTAGCTACAAGTTTGCCGTGCGTACTGTGGCATTCCGGTGAAATTAGGATTGTCGCCCCACTTGCGGATAGTATGCCGCTTGATTCCTAATATTTTGGACAAAAGCCCAATACATTGCGAACGATACCCAAAGTTAATTTCCTCTTCTATGACTTCTTCAATGCTTAGCTTGTCTAAGTTGAAGCAATAGCTGAGAAACTGCCTCGGTTCTATATCTTGGAAATTTCCAATTTGGACAACTTTTGATTTACGCATTTTTTTTGGTATGAGTAATTTTGCTATGTTTGTAATTTAGCCTATTAGCAGCCTATAGGCATCAGTAAGTCAAGATACATTTGATGGCTTGTTTTATACCTATATTTAGCCTATCAGTAGCCTATAGGCGTAAAGAATAGATTGCGGAGTTTATTTTATACCATAAACAAGCCTATTAGCAGCCCAAAGGATAATTTGTGATATTCTTTAGTATGTAAACTTTATGGAAACTATGCCCACAACTCACAAAATCAAAAGAATTAGCGTTGGTTTGCCTAGTTTGTATGTAAAAAAACTTGAAAAGTACTCGGCGCTATTAGGTCAAGCTCTTTCTCCTGCGGCAACGTACTTAATACAAACAAAGCTTGATGAACTTGAGAAAGAAGGTAAGCTTGATGAACCTGCTGATGTGCTTGCCGATTATATAGATGTACTATCCGGCATTAAGTCTGCTGAAGATTTGGATATTAAAACTTTGAGTCGCTTGACAGGTAAGCCAGTAGAAGTACTTGAGGCTAATATTAATGAATTTATAAATAAAGATAGAGATAATTGCTGATTTTTGAAGTGTTCGCATGGGATTAAATCAGGTAATTTTTTGGATGTGGTTGCTTGTTATTAAAGCGACTTTTATTTATTTGAACTAGTTGAATGTTGAGCAGCTATTTTCTGTTACTTTTTCTATGCTGCGAGGGCGTAAGCAAGAGTGTGTTCGTAGTGTTGGGGCATTCCTTTAAAATTAGGATTGTCGCCCCACTTGCGGATAGTATGCCTCTTAATTCCTAATATTTTGGACAAAAGCCCAATACATTGGGAACGATACCCAAAGTTAATTTCCTCTTCTAGGACTTCTTC
>JBCBQE010000944.1:0-2957 GCA_039820385.1 Cyanobacteria bacterium J06635_10 | reverse complement strand
ATAACTTGTATCTCAATTTATACTTTTAATCAGAAAAAAACCCGCACAAAGCGGGTATTAACACAACAGAACTATGAACTATAAAAAACTATTTATTCACAATCAAAATTGAATTTCTGCTCTGATTTTTACAATGGCAGCAGTCGATGGCAAGAATTATTTTTGATTAACTTGAGAAGAAAAGTTTTTATGTTACATGCTTAAGATAACATAAATTTAGTTATAGATGATACAGATTTATTCGCTCAAATGAATTATAAGTCTCTTCCATGTCCGATAAGCCACCTTTACAACCGCTTATAACATTACTTAGTGATTTTGGGATTAGCGATGAGTACGTCGCCGTAATGAAAGGTGTAATTGCGCAAATAAACCCAATATTGAGAGTGGTTGATATAACCCATAAAATTCCATCGCAAAACATTGCCGCGGCGAGATTTTGTTTAATGAATGCTGCAAGTTATTTTCCCGCAGGTACGGTACACGTAGCCGTGGTAGATCCAGGAGTGGGAGGAAAGCGCAGAGCAGTTGCTGTAGAATTAGCGCAAGGTTTTTTGGTTGCTCCAGATAATGGTTTACTCAGTGGGGTATTGAATCAAAATACAGCGATCGCGGCGGTAGAATTAACAAATCCCGACTATTGGCACACCCCAAAACCGAGTACTACATTCCACGGTAGGGATATTTTTGCACCCGTGGGAGCGCATCTAGCTAATGGCATATCTTTGCGAGAATTGGGAAGAGAAATAAATCCAGAAAGTTTAGTTAAATTGGATTTACCCGAATGCAGTCAGGAAAATAAAATGATTATGGGTTGCATTCAATACATAGATAGTTTCGGAAATTTAGTAACCAACATTCCCCAGAATTATGTGCAAAACAAAAACTGGAGTGTAGAGATAAAAGGAAAAAAAATGAAAGCGCTCGAAACTTATTCAGATGTGAATATTGGAGAAGTTATTGCACTAATTGGCAGTCACGGTTGGGTGGAAATTGCCGTGAATAGCTCAAATGCACAATTTGAGTTGGATGTAAAATTGGGGGATAAAGTGCAAATTAATTTAACTAATTAAATCTTGTACCCCGGAAAATATCTCTAGCTGTAGTTTCCATGCACTCTCATATATGACATTGGTTTGAACTTTTTTCCATTAAAAAAACTCAAGCAATCTTGCCTGAGTCGTAAATGAATCAAATTAATTGACGGGTACCCGTGAATTTTTTCAGAAGAAAAAAACTCCTATGGCAACCCTTAACCAAACTAATAAATTAACTATTTAAGGTGATATTTCTTACACTTCTCTACATTTAAGTGCAAGAATCGCCACCGATAAAGCTAAATTATTGATACTATCGCCGCCTAGAAGTCAGGGAATTCTTTCAAGCTTAGACAGCATAACTTGAAATATCCTCTCATCGCTGTCTGGTTCCTAGGCTCACCCTATAGCCGTAAAAGTCTGAATTATATCTCCTTTCCGGAACGTCAATTCTAGGCTTAGGCGTACCTCCCCGAGATGCTCTCGGTAGGTTCTTAAGTCTTTTCTGACTTATCAAGTATAGGATTTGACGACACCTAAAAGTGCTAATTTGTTCTACATATCCTGCTCTAATGGCTAGGAGTGGCGGAACCTCGATCAATTCTATAAAACTTAGTAGCGGTTGCGGAAATTGTTATTTCTCCGATTTCCACCAAAGGAACCTCCTCCTCTTTCTTCTCTGGGTCTTGCCTTATTTACTTTAAGGTCGCGTCCCATCCATTCAGCCCCATCAAGGGCTTCAATAGCTGCTGCTTCCTCTGTCTCCGTACTCATTTCTACAAAACCAAAGCCGCGAACGCGACCTGTTTCGCGGTCAGTAGGAATTTGAACGCGTCTTACGGTACCATATTCTGCAAAAACTGCATTCAAGTTCTCCTCTGTAACGTCATAAGAAAGATTGCCTACGTAAATTGACATGGATACTCTCCGAAATCATGAGTGTGTAGAGATTTACATTTCGGAGATAAGTCTGTGAATACTAAAAACAAACGCTGTCTACCGAATTCATTCTCCTTGGCAAGTATAACATAACAGGTCAAGTAATGGGGAGAGAATACTTCGTAATTAAAGTAATCATATGGGGATGGGCTAACATCTCTACAATCCTCATTTTATATTTGTTTTGATTTAGAGAGAACTAATAAATAAAATGTCCCACTTCACCCGTCAGGCAGCCGATAAGTATGAGAGCGGATAGAGGCAGGCTTTACAACTAAGAGGATGTAAGGATGCGTCACCCCCCTATGGTCCCCCCTTATTAAGAGGGGATAATCCCAAAATTAAGTTAAAAACAATACTTTTCAAACATCCTCTAGGGCTCCCGTCGCATCCAGTACCTTTGGGGCAAACCTTTCCCAATCCTATGAGTGTTAAGACAAAACCAAGGTAAATGGGGCGGTATAATTCTCAATTAATAGGATTTTTTGGTCAATAAGCCGCTCCATTTACCAGAGGAACCCAGATTTTTAAGCAACAGTGGAACCCCTGTATTTTGCTGAGATTGCAATCCGAAGATTCACAATTGTACAAACTGCAAAGTTGACCTACAATCACACGAACATGGCTGTCTCCGAACTTGCACATTTTATAACTCTTATATATCAAAGCTTTGAGGCAAAATCATCAAGATGTGCTATCGGAATCCTACTTGAATCTTGCTAGGTATACTTAGAACAAAATCTTTGTACATTTTTTTTTCAAAAATCTGCGGAGGAGTCCTATAGTTTCATTTGTTACAAGGAAGTTTAACTAAACATATGGGTTTAATTCCCCACCGCTCAAAGGTGGAAGAATTGGGTTGGGGTTTAAATCCCCATAGATATTCCAAACAACTTCGGCTCTTCCCTCAACATCCGTTTTAATATTTTTGACTTTTGACTTTTGACTTTTGACTTCCCCTCTTGGGGTGCTCACATCTTG
>JBCBQE010000943.1:0-2957 GCA_039820385.1 Cyanobacteria bacterium J06635_10 | reverse complement strand
GAGTTATAAGAAAGTGAAGAAACCGTCCCCGCGGCAGTTAAAAAGCAAAATAAATTTGCCAGATCAAATTACAGAAGGTGAAAAAATTATCTTCATCCCTGTACCTCATATATGGATGTGCTTGAAATGAATTTATGCAGTTTTGTCCTTAAAAACAAAAAAATTATTCCCGCAAGGCGATCGCAAGTAGATCGGTAGATTCATATGATTAAATAAACCTACATCCTAGATTATTAGACTTCTCCGATAATTAGCTTCAAGCCCCTGTGATTACTAGACAAAAATTTATTTTCCTACACTGTCTATTTCCGATAGATACACCTCTAGCTTGGAAGTTATAGCAATCCGGAATCAAACGCGAGCAAACGTTTAACCTATTAAAGAAACTATGGTGACTAAGTGATTACTAAACTATATAACTAATTATATATATTGTTAAAAACATCGTCGGGAAAAATGTGATCTATACTACTTTTTACTCATCAGCATTTTCTATTGAGTGATTTAGGATTGCTATAGTAGTGAGTAATTAAAATCAATCTATTTTTTTTAGCGCCAGATGTAAGCCAGGAAAATTATCGCAGTTTTCACCCTTAATAAGGTACAAAAATTACCTTTCTCACCTAGGGGTAAAGGGCTTTGGAGAGGGCTTCTGATAACAAACTCAGCAAATCTGTCTTCTGCCTTTTTACGACTCCGCAAGGAGGGCATACCAAGTGCGGAAGAAACATATTTATCTTATTTTTGTGCATAACTATTTAGCTATATATGTTTTGATTAAATTTATGTGTATGAGTTAAATATTTATGTTCTATGAATCATTTAGAAACTTTGATAAGCTATCTAAAATCATTCAATTAAAAATCATTGAATTGATGCTTAAATCTTAATAAAAGATGAATTGTATTATTGTAAGAAGAAAATTTTTTTAATGAAAAATAAAAACCCAAACCAAATTAAATTTTGCTTTATTATTTTATTAACACTTATTAGTTTTACAAGATTGTCTCAACCAGTAATAGCACATTCACAAAGACAGATTAGTAGGAATCATGGTAAAATACCAATACAGTTAAAAAAAAAGCAAGAAGATGGTTCTGATAGAGGAAGACCTACTAAAAGAGAAGGAATGGGAAGTAGGGATAACTGCCCTTCCACAGACATTCCACTGACTGCTTTAATTCCAGAAAATAAAGTTAGCAAAGTAGTAGAAGCAAATCCAAAATTTTGGTTATTCATTGCTTATCAAGCAAGTAATATACCTACAGGAGAATTTGTCTTACAAGATGAAGCTCACAATGATGTATATCGGACTAATTTCTCAGTAGAAAAAGGTGAAGGAATTGTTAGCATTAGTCTTGGTTCTGGGAAAACTTTAGAAACTAATAAAATCTATCAATGGTATTTTAAACTGTATTGCCATGCCTCCGGCGATGCCCTTGGGGCATATCGCGATAAATCATCCGTACCTATTTATGTGCGCGGATGGGTGAAAAGAGTAGCACTTCAACCTTTGCAAAAAAAGCAATTAAGTGCGGCGACTTCACCTCGTCAGTTGGTTGCTTTCTACGCTCAAAACGGTATTTGGTATTCGGCTTTAACAGAATTAGCCAAACTTCGCCAAGAGAATCCCGGCAATCGGATTTTTGCAAGAGATTGGTTGCAGCTATTGAGAGATATTGGTTTGCAAGAGCTATCAAATATGCCTATTGTTGGGAATATTAATTAGATAGGTTAGCGATTATTTGATGTCTTTCTCGAGTGAAGCGCAGCAATCCGACTCGAGAAAGAGGTACCTTGAATTTTTTACGCCGACTTACTTAACAGTTACCAGTAAGCGTGATAGTTAAAAAAAAAATATTGATATTTAGTAACTGTAATACTTAATTTATATTTTTTTTATATTTTTACACTATGCTTGAAAATTGGATAAACTAATGCAGGTTATGGGTGTCCGTCATATTTGTTTTTTGTATTACAACAATTTAACGACCATCTAAGCAGCAGTAATTTAGAAGAATGAGGGCAGAAATCAAGAAATGAAAATGAGAACCCTAGGAACACTGAAAATATTAACTTCAATATTGATACCAGGTGTCTTGGCTACGGCTTGCGCTGATAATGTAGCTTCGGATACAACTGTAGCTCCAGAGACTTCAAAAAATTGTATTACTAAAGAACAAGTCACGAGTGCTCAAAAGACTTGGGCTGATAGTATTGTTGCCATCGGTAAGGCATACAAGGATAAAGGAGACTATAAAGCCTTAGCTGCAAAAACTGTTGACGATTTATATGGATACGACGAGGGTACGGTTTTATTTAAGCCTACGAAAGCTTCAGAAGGGCAGTTTCGTCTCACGGAAAAGGATGCGGTATCCTACTTTGTCAAAGGAGTTGTCTCTGAAGATCAAGGTTTTGCCCTTCAACCCTGGAGTAAAGTTCGATTTGAAAACGCGGGAATGAGCATCGCTTGTAGTGATGCTGTGGCTATGGGGAACTACTATTTCACGGATGCCAACACTAATAAAGAAGTAAAAGTGGAGTATACCTTCGGGTATCGCAAAAACTCCGATGGAAATCTGCTTATCGATCTCCATCACTCTTCTTTACCATTTCAGCCGACGAACTAATTCTGGCTAACAACCAATCCTGTAGCAGCTGCCCTCTAAACCTATACATGCCTTAGAGGGCGGCTGATACAATATACCCCTCATCAAGCCTTTCTTGAAGAGAGGGAGAGGGGAAGATAGAGAGATTTTGAATATATTGCACTCATTTCACATAAAAAAAACGCCCTCCGATGACTCGGAAGGCGTTTTCTATGAGACGTAATATATTACGTCATTATTCAATTATTAACCGTTGATTGCGGGAGCGCTAACTGCAACAGGAGCAGTTTCACCAGCAGCTAAGTCTAAGGGGAAGTTGTGAGCGTTGCGCTCGTGCATTACTTCCAT
>JBCBQE010000942.1:0-2967 GCA_039820385.1 Cyanobacteria bacterium J06635_10 | reverse complement strand
TTCCTTAGAAAGATTAACTTAGATGTTTGGGTGAAGAGATTCAAGAATCCCCTCCGACTTTGGAATTATATTGGATTGAAGTTTTCATATATTTTTAAGGAATGCCATTGAACATCACCTCATTTAAATTCTTTCTTAAAAGAATTATAAAATTTTCACTGAGTATATCTACATGTATATACAAATCTATACAAAGTAGTCATTAATTTTTAGGTAGAAACCGAGGATTAATTCCGAAAACTATTAATTAATGTAACTATTATCAAGCATCAACTATTTTTTAACTTTATATTTTTCAATAAATTCTTGTATTTGAGCTATAACAAGAGGATGTGAATCTTTTTTTAATTGGGGTATAAGTCTCATAAATAAGCGAGGAGATGCAGTACTCAAATATGCAACTGCGGCTTCTCGAACAAAACCACAAGGATGACGTAAACTTACTTTAATTTGTGTAGTTTTAAGTTTAATTCTAGCAACTTGAGCAAAATGAATACAGCAAGCCCAACACCAATCAGAAAGTGAGTTTTCTAACTCTAATAATTTACGAGTTCGCTCATTTACTGCCATTTGTTCGTACTGTAATAATTCAGCTTCTACAAGCTTTTGCACTTTTTCCATAGCTGGTCTTCGGTCAAAAATATTGATTAATATATTTTTATAAGATAAGTTTATAGTATGCTCTAAAATCTCTAAACCTCTTGCTAAAGTTACCCCAGATTTAGAATTCAGATTGAATGCGGCAGCGTTGATTTTATCTAAGGGATAAAGCAATTTAAGAAGTAAAAATAATCGTTCTTTAATATCAATTTCTAGTTCTACAAAAGATTTTTGAACTAACCGACACAAAGCTACAACCTTTCTTTTAGAGTGAAAACTTTGTAATGTTTCTCCAGTTTTAAACTCTATATAAGCAGCGTATATTTCACCTTGAGTTTTAAAGTCTACAGAAGCAGCATATATCTGACCTAACAATTTTAACTCTGCTTCAATTAATGACTCTACTCTATTTTCGTAAGATCTATCTACTAAAGCTAATATTTCCTGTTGTTGATATTTTTTGAGTAAGGTACGCAGTATATGACATTTTATTTTCCCTTTAGATGTCTCTAAATGTTGCCATAAAGTATCGACTGCTTCTAAGGTTTCAATTTGACCTATTGTTCTCAAAGAATAAACTCGCGCTATTTCTGGTTGGTAAATATCCTTTGCTAAATTTGACAGCATTGGTAAGACTTCATTTCCTAGTTTTACTAAACCGTTCATTGCAACAGAGCGAGTGGATTTGTAGTAAAGTCCTACTATTAATGCTAAATAATATTCTTCCAGCTGGTTTACAGCAATCATTTCTAAAGCTGCACATCGTACCCGTAAAGATTCATCTTCTAACAAAGAGGGAATATGAATCCGCAGAGCTTGTAAATAAGCTGCTTCTGCAAGAGAATTAACCCCATCAACTCGTATTTGCTCATCTTTATTTGTCAGCATCCATCTTAAGGTTTTGGTTGCTGCTACTTTTTGCTTTGTTGTCCCCCGAGTCAATAATAAGGCGGCGGCGGTACCTCTAATGACAGGATTATGTTTTGGATTTAGGTATTCTTCTAATTGAATTAAATTTACAGAAGATTCTGCAAGAGAAACATAACGTAGTGCTAAAGCAAATATATTTGGATTTTCGATAGTTTGAGGGTTTTCTAATAAAGTGCGTACAGTTGGTAAATGAGCAGAGTTTACACCGCATTCAAGCATCACTTTCAAACTTCGATATTGTAAAGCAGGAGTAAGAGTTGGTAATTCTGGCGCTAACACTTCTCCAGCCCCTTGAGGATCGATTTGCGACAACAATTCTATGCAAGAATGTTTATCAGCCTCGTTTCCTGTTTCTCGTAATGCCTTAATTACAGCACGCTTAAAGAATGGTAAATCAACATTTGTGACGCTTAACTGTCCCCTATCTGCACTCAAAACTAATAAATCGACGTACTGCGATCGCAATACCCAAATTACTCCTACACATATGATGGCGACAATTGCTGTTTCTATAATTAGAATTAAGTTTTGCCAAGATACTGATATAAAATTGCTCGCAATCCATTGAGTAAGTAAAATCATCAATCCAGCAAAACCAGCAGCGGCAGCTTCTGCAAAGCCTCCCGATAATGTTTGTACGCGACTTCTGAGTCTTTCGGGTATTGGCTGAAACAGTAAAGTACCGGTATTAGCTACGAAGGTATATCGCACAAGTTCATCTAAAAACTTAATTAGCGTTAAACCCCATAGCAGGGACAAACTAGGCAATTTTGCGCCAAACAAGCCCGAAGTCATTGATAAAGAAGACAGCACAGCTATCCCTACTAATAAAATACCTACACCAATAGGTAAAATTGCGGCAGTAAAAAACACTCCCAAACGTTCAATTGCACGGCTAGATACAAACAACTGGGTTGCGAGTTCAAACAGCCCTAGGATTCCGCCAAATACACCTAAAAAACTGGTAATATCTTTACCTTGAAAAGTTGATTCTAATTGGGATAAATACTGAAAATCTACTAATAATCCTATTGCTTGTATCAACAGCCCGAAGGCAAATAATCGTACAGCATAACCTCTTAGAGGGCTAGAAAGGCGACGGGCACGGGAAATTTGCGATTTCTTAATTTTTTGTTGTGGAACATCGTAAAAAGCTTGGGGATATCGTTTACTTAAATAAAACAGAATACCCGTTCCTAAAACAATTAATAGAGCACCAATTAAAATGATTTTATCTAGCTTTATAAATCGCACTAAAGTCGGTAGACTAAAGCCAGCAATTACATCAGCGACTAAAACTCCACTACTTACTAAAGGATAAGTACGTTTAATCTCCTGAATATTAAATAATTGGTTTGCTGCAATATTCGTATTGATTTGATTGATAACGTAAAGCGCATCAACCCACAGTCGCAGTTGTAATTGCTGGCTTTAGTC
>JBCBQE010000941.1:0-2971 GCA_039820385.1 Cyanobacteria bacterium J06635_10 | reverse complement strand
CCTGGAGTTACTAACATTGCAATTACTAAAATAATTCCTACTGTCTGTTGTGCGGCGACAATAGTTAAAGCTAATAATGATAATAAAATATAGTATAAAGCAGTAGTATTTAATCCTATACTACGGGCATGGGTTGCGTCAAAGCAAAATAGTAGTAAATCTTTCCGCAGTACCATTAATAATATCATGGTAACGGAGCTAATGATGATTGTTTGAATTAAATTTTGGTCGGAAATACCTAAGACATTTCCAAACAGGATATGCATTAAATCTATACTACTTGGTGTTTTAGAGATTAACACCAAACCAAAAGCGAAAAAACCGGTAAACACTAACCCCATTACCGTATCTTCTTTGACTCTGGTTTTCGATTTAATAAATCCAATAGAAATTACCGAACCTAAGCCAAATACAAATGCTCCAATGGCAAAGGGAATATTTAAAATATAAGCAAGTACAACTCCAGGGAGAACTGCATGAGATACCGCGTCTCCCATTAATGCCCATCCCTTAAGAGTCATATAACATGAAAGAACCGAACAAACTACACCCACTAAGGCACTTACAAATATTGCCTTAACCATAAATTCAAACTGCAAAGGCGCTGCAAACCATTGCCAAATTGCTTCTATATTCATAATATTATCAATTATCAATTATCAATTATCAATTACCAATTACCTATGACCTATTACCCATTACCAATTCCTTTAACTGGAACCATTCCTCCAAAGGTACGGGTAATATTCTCTTGGGTGAAAACTTCTTCTGTAGGACCATATGCCAAAATGGTACGATTTATTAAAACCACATCATCACAAAATGTAGAAATTGAGGAAAGGTCATGAGTTGAAATTAAAATTGTATGACCCATATTGCGTAATTGTATCAAAAGTTGAATAAGTGCTTTTTCTGTTTTAATATCCACTCCCGCAAAGGGTTCATCTAAGAGAATAATTTCTGCTTTTTGCGCCAAAGCACGCGCGACAAATGCTCTCTTTTTTTGTCCTCCTGAAAGTTCCCCAATTTGGCGAAGTTTAAATTCGCTCATATTAGTTCGCACTAAGCTTTCTGCTACAGCTTGGCGGTCATTTTCACGAGGAATTCTTAATAAGTTCATATAGCCGTAACGCCCCATCATCACTACATCCTGTACATTGATGGGAAAATGCCAGTCTACATCTTCAGATTGGGGAATATAAGCAACTAAATTTTGTTTTTGCGCCTGATTCATGGGCATTCCTTTAATTAATACACGCCCATTTGTCGGTTTAACAAAACCCATAATTGCTTTAAATAAAGTCGATTTTCCCGAACCATTCATTCCCACTAAGCCGCTGATAGAACCGCGATTTAGTTTTAAATTAGCTTCATGTAAAGCTACTTTACCGTTATAAGCAACTGTAGTGTCTTCTACGCTAACCGTAATTTTAGACATATAATTTATTAATTATCTAATTTGGTTGAATGCTCGATCTATTTTTGGGGTTACATAAATGTGGGATGAAGTAGGGCTTAAAACTATTAATAATTCCTTCAAAATATAGTTAAAGCATCCCATGATTTAGCAACGCCCAATTTTTTACTTTTTCAAACCACTAACTAAGGTGTTAATGTTGTACTCTAACAATTTAAAATAAGTAGGTGCAACGCCATCTTTGTCGGTAAGTGAATCAACATAAAATACCCCGCCAAATTCGGCATTGCTTTCTTTTGCTACTTGTTTTTGAGCATCTGCACTGACTGTACTTTCACAAAATACTACGGGAACTTGATTATCTCGCACTTTCTTGATGACTTTTTGTACTTGTTTTGGAGTCGCTTGTTTGTCAGCATTAACTGCCCACAAATACTCTTCTTTTAATCCATAATCCTTGGCTAAATAAGAAAATGCTCCTTCACAAGTCACCATAAAACGTCTATTTGCGGGTATTTGTTTAACCGTATCTTGTAATTTTTTATCGATTTGCTTTATTTGTTCGCTATAAGCTCGTGCATTAGCTGTGTAAGTCTCTGCATTGGCTGGATCCAAATTTACCAAAGCATCGCGAATATTCTCTACATACTTCAAAGCCAGTTTCGGTGACATCCAAGCATGGGGATTCGGTTTTCCCGCATAAGCATCCTCGGCGATATCTATCGGTGTAATACCTTCAGTCAAGGTAACATGAGGCACATCTTTCAGATTCCCATAAAACTTTTGCGCCCAGCGCTCTAAACCCAAACCATTATCTAAAATTAAATCTGCATCCTGGGCTTTGACTATATCGCTAGGAGTCGGCTCGTAACCGTGAATCTCCGATCCTGGTTTAGTCAACGATTGAACGATCGCTTTGTCTCCTGCAACGTTACGAGCCATATCAGCAAGCACCGTAAACGTTGTCATAATCACCTTTTTATCTTTCGTATTCGGATTTTGTACAGTATTACTAACCTCTTGCGCTGTATTATCTGACACGTCTGGACTCGGATTACACCCACTTAACCACAGCCCACACACTATTCCTATCGACGCGATCGCCAGTTTTCCTACATAAGTCTGCTTACTGAAAATTATAGACATTTAGTTACCTGAAAAAGTTTTTTCATAATCTTCTCATTTTTTATCCTACAATACTTGAGTCAAAAAATGAAATAATTATGAGAAATTACTCCTCAGAGATATAAAGCGATGGTAAATACTTACAAATCAGAATTTTTATGGATATTAAAGATGTGACAGAATCGTGTCTATTTTTTAGATTTATCTACTGTATTAATTCAGTAGCTTTAAGTGAGGGTGTTTTTTGTAATTAATGAATAATAATAAATACTAATTGCGCTTCTTGCGCAGTCATCTATCTATGTCTAACAAAGAAATAGTAAATTTAATTGGAGCAACTGCGGTTTTTGCTCAAACAATTTTTGCTGGAATGATTTTTGGGGTTTATCTTAGGTCTACTTATATTTTGCAAGAAAAACAACAAAAAAA
>JBCBQE010000940.1:0-2972 GCA_039820385.1 Cyanobacteria bacterium J06635_10 | reverse complement strand
ATGGCAATAAGTACGCTTTTCATATACAAATCGCGCAATTTTTTAGAGGATGTAATACCAATTCTGTATGAGGCTGCGCGCTCATCGCTCTCAGCCTAGAAGCCTGGAGCTACCATTACAAAGCCCATCTTCATGGGCTTAACCACGATACTGATTAAAGATCTTCTTATGAGTAAAAGAGATAAATCAACTATTAGCTTTATATTTTTATTATTCCCAATTTAAAAGCATTATGAACATTCTTGATATTTTTTGTGAAAATTACTGATAAAAGTAGATTTACTTAATAACCATTGCGGATAAATAAGTAAGTAGGCGTAATTAAATATAAGATACAACCTCACCATCAATCCCTCTCCTTACTAAGGAGAGGGAAGCCGGAGGCAGGGTGAGGTTTTATATTTAAGATCCACTTACTTATTAAAAAATCCCACAACTAAAGTCATGAGATTTAAGTAATATAGTAGACAATATGATTTGTCCTAAAAGATACATACAGGACCAATATTAAGTTTAAAGTACAGTGCAAAAGTATGACCAATCATTCCTTGATGGTACAATCCCCTAAATTCATTTATGGGGATTTTAATTCTAAATTCTAAATTCTAAATTCTAAATTCTAAAATGACAGTTTCACAATCTAATAAAGCATTCGCGATTAATCTTCCTTTGCAATATATTCAAACAATACGACTGACTCATGCTTTGATAGAATCTGACTATATTGTACATATTCCGGAAGAAGATAAAGATAAATTTTCTCTTTTGCAAGAAACGTTTAACCTGCAATATAAAGTTGGTGTTGCAGGAGTACCAAAATTAAATTATCTTCAATTTAATCATAGCAGCCCTAGTTCGCAAATAGGTTCTCTCCAACGAACTCTTATTTTCCCTAAAGGAATCTTTGATTATTGTCGTCAACTTTGGCTTAATGAGCGTAATATTAAAATTTGTTTTGCTGGATTAGTTACTGAAAAAAGAAAAAATACTTTAGAAAAATGGTACAAAAACAACTTCCCAAATTCTCGTTTGTATCTAAATACAAAAGAACCTTTAATAGTTCGTTTAGTAAATAAGTTGTTAAAAAAAATAAATTTACCTACTTTACCAACCATTTCTAAAAAAAATATAAATGGAATCGTATTTTGGTCATCTAATCGGGGACGAGTATTTCCGGTGAAAGCTTGGGATGACCAATATTTTAGATTGCTAGCTAATTCGCAATTTGTACTTTGTCCAAGTGGCGATCATGTTTGGACTTATCGATTTTTTGAGTCTATTATGTGTGGTGCGATTCCGATTATTGAACAATATTGTCCGGCTTATGAAGGGTTTCGTTATTTTACTATGAATGATTCGATTTCAAGTCTTAAATGCTCTGAAGAAGACGTTAATTATAATTATCAGTTGTGTTATGAGCGTCTAACTATACAAGGAGAAGAATTGAATAAAGAAATTAGTAACAATCTAATCTAACTTTTGATAGTTAAATTCAATCAGATAATCTTTAAAAAGTATCGTTTATAACTCAATTATTACTTTCATATACCCCCCTGATTTACAAGGGGGGATATTACTCCTTTCCCGGTGGAAGATTACCTATTGGTAGGAGGGAGAGAGGGAGTGAGGGAGAAATTTTGATAGGTAATCGATAAGTGGAACGGGATTAATTAAACAATTTTTAGTTGTTAAAAATTACTTTGCTTTAACAGCTTGTTTTTCTGCTGCATCTATTTTTTTCTTATATTGTCCGATTTTTTGTTCGGCAACTATAATATTAGGACTTTCTGGCGGTACTGTTTGCATTAATGTCAGGGCTGCTTTCCATTTACCTGCAACTGTGTTCCAATCTTCTTTAGAAGTTGCTAATTCTTGCATTTGCGCGGCACTATTCGCAAGAGTCAATGCTTCTGTAAATGAGCTACCTTGAGATGATAATTTAGAAATCTCATTGTTAACTAATTTAGTTTCGGTAGTAATTCTTTTTTGGATTTGATCTGCAAAGTTCCCTGATGATATACTTTGTTGAACGTCTGGTAAGGTGAAAAACATGTACAACCATGCACCCACCAAGCTCAAAACAAAAATATTCAGAAATTTCTTTGATGATTTTGCTACTTTAACTGCAATGTTAGAGTCATCTGAATTGTTTTTTTCAGAATTGTTTTTAGTAGTATCGCTAGTAGTTGCTACTGTTGTTGCTACTGTTGTTGCCGGAATTTCTACTTCTTCAATCTCAACTTGTTTTGATTTATTTGACCTAGTATCTATTTCATCTATACTATCGTTGAAAACAAGACGAGCTTTAAATAAATATGCAACTTGATAAAATATAGCAGCGCATAAAACCCAGATCCCAGCAAATGCTAATCTGATATTACTAGGATTATCCGCGTAGGTTTCAATGATTTTTGTGTAATTAAGTTGGAATAATGGTAAAAAAGGCGTACAAATTAGAGTTGCTATTAATGTAGATAAGACAATTACCAGCCAACTATACAAACTTTCCCACCAGCTAATTAATCCGGGGACAAATCCCGAAGTCGCGCTGATTTTCTCTCCTGGAATCGGAGACATAAAACGACTGAGAAATAAGTGATGAAAAAGTGCGATCGCCGGTATCGGCAAGATGAATAATAAGATCGCGATTACAGTCAATTGTTCGGGAGTGTTTGACGATTGCGGTAAGCTATAAAATGAAGATCCATAGCGTCTGAAAATACCTAAAAATGCACTCATCAACACAGACAGCATTAAGGCACTTAACCAAGCATTCGGATAGGGAATCCACACGGGCAATTGCATTCGTTTCATAGCGGCTACTCTCTAAATTAATTTATGTAACTAGGTGCTTGCTTTAGATATAGTCTCAATAAGAAAACATTATCAATTTAAGCAAGCTACTTGATGTGTTGCTCTCAAATGTATTAAGCCTGCTTCCGATTAAAAAACTACGGTAGAAGGCTGACTCG
>JBCBQE010000939.1:0-2972 GCA_039820385.1 Cyanobacteria bacterium J06635_10 | reverse complement strand
GCGCGTTCAAAATCACCTGCGAGGATCAAATATATCAGACCAGCGAAATAGACCAAACCCAATGCATCATAGGCAATTTGCATAGGCTCGATGAAGCTTGGATTGTCGTTGACCCAATTGAAGTAGGCAAACCAATCAATTTTTAGATGAGGATGAATACGTTCATGTGAGCGATTGGATAGAACCATCGATTTACTTTACGATATTTTGTCCCCACAAAAGGTTTTAAGCTGTGTTAAGAATACTTAAGACAATGCAAAGCAGTTGTAAGCTGAAATTGGTGAAAAGCATTCTGGTTTAGATAATGCAAATCGTGTTGATATACTCTCGTTATTGATATCTGCAACAGATGCTGAAGTTACGCAATTAATCACATTGCTCCTTGCCGGATATGAAACTACTGCTAGGGCTATGGCTTGGGGATTATATTTGATCGATCGTAAGCATGTTGTCCATGTTTTATGCTGGGGGTTGCATTTATCTTTTACATCATCGAGAAAATTTATATCCAGACTCGAAGCAATTTAAACCAGAGCGATTGAATTTATGCCTCTTGGTGGCGGAGTGCGTCGTAGTATTGGTTATGCTTTAGCGCAATTTGACTCGTTATAAATTGGCATTGGCAGACAATCAACCGGAAAAACCCCAGCGTCGAGGCTTAAACTTTTAAGGAAGGCACAGTTGATTCTGGTGAGTACTATCTATACTATATAGTGGAGTTTTATGCAAGTAGAAACAATAAGATGCCATTACCAAACATTCTCAAAACCCCAGGCTTGCTACAAAAGTATGAATGGATTGCCAAGCCAATAGAATTCATGGAAAAAGCCGTGAAGCAGTATCCCGATATATTCACCACTAAAGTACGGGGTGCTAAGAAACCTATAATATTTGCTAACCATCCCCAAGTAATTCAAGAAATATTAACTAACGATAGAAAAAAGTTCAAAGCCCCCGGAGACATAAATAAATTTCTCTCCCCATTTGTTGGTGACTATTCAGTGATGTTACTCGATGGCGAGAGCCACAAACGCCAGCGTCAATTATTAATGCCTCCGTTTCATGGGGAGAGAATGCAGGCTTACGGTGAATTAATTTGCTCGCTAACAGAAAAAGTTTTTGATAGGTTATCCCTTTCAGATGAAATTTTTACTGCTCGCAATGTAATGGCAGAGATTTCTCTGAGCGTAATGTTGCAGGCAATATTTGGCTTGTACGAAGGAGAGCGCTATCAACAAATTAAACACCGAATAATTGGGATGTTGGATTTATTTAACTCTCCTTTAGGTTTGGGCTTTTTATCATTTCCTTTTTTACAAAAGGATTTAGGCAATTGGAATCCCTGGGGCTATTTTTTGCGTCAAAGAGAGCAACTCGATCGCCTACTGTATACTGAAATTAGTGAAAGGCGTGCCTCTCTTGATAATCCAAATCGCGTTGATATACTCTCGTTATTAATGTCAGCAACAGATACTGAAGGTAATTCACTCACTGATAAAGAATTGCGCTCGGAATTGATAACCTTACTCATAGCTGGATATGAAACTACTGCTACCTCAATGGCTTGGGCATTATATTGGATTTATCGAACGCCTAAAGTGCAAGAAAAATTGCAGCAAGAATTAGATAATTTAGGAGAAAACTCCGATCCTATAAGTATATCCAAGTTACCCTATCTTACTGCTGTATGTAATGAAAGTTTGCGATTATATCCCACCGTGTTGGCAACTTTTCTTAGAACAGTACAAGAACCATGTAACTTATTAGGATACGATATAGAACCTGGTACTAGTATCTGGGGTTGCATTTATCTTTTACATCATCGAGAAGATTTATATCCAGACTCGAAGCAATTTAAACCAGAGCGATTTTTAGAAAGACAATTTTCTCCCTATGAATTTATGCCTTTTGGTGGCGGAGTGCGTCGTTGTATTGGTTATGCTTTAGCGGAATATGAAATGAAGCTAGTATTAGCAACGGTAGTTTCTCGTTATGAGTTGGCATTGGCAGAGAATAAACCGGAAAAAACCCAGCGCCGAGGCGTGACTTTGGCACCTGCGGGGGGTGTGAAAATGAAGATGCAAGGAATTCGCGTGGCTCAAAAGTCAGCAATTCCTGCGGTGGGTAATTAAACTCTATGGTAGGATGCGTGACGCTTTGATAGATTTGGTTGAGAAAATATTCACCGAATTAGCGTCAAGGGTTAAGAGCCACATTTTTTTCTCCTTAAAAAAAATTTGGCAGAGTGCCCGTCACGCACCAACCGAGAGTTATGAAAATATATTCATAGTAAAATATGCGATCGCAAAAATGGCTGACAAAAATAATATTATTTGCTCTAGCGTTTATATTTACCTTCATTTCCGTTTTATTTCCAAAAGCTGATGCTCGAGATATTTATAATCCTACTCGTAGTATATCGATATATGTTTCTGAACCCAGAGTCAGGCAAAGACAAGCGGGAAAGAGCGCAAAGTTTTTTTCTCCTCGCCTTTTAAATAATTCCCAATCTGAGATCAAATATATTGTTCAAAATAATCTAAATCCACAAAGTTTATTAGAAACAGGTAAAAGACTTTATAATTCAGGAAAGTTTATCGAAGCGATATCAGTTTTAGAGCAAGCAGCACAAACTTTTCAAAATCAAGGCAACTTAATTGAAAGAGCGATCGCCCTTAGCAATATTTCGTTAGCTTACAAACAAATCGGAAAATATCAACAGGCTTTGAGTTATATTAACCAAAGTCGTAAATTGTGAGAAAATCAGCCAAATTATCGTAAATCACAAGAAATATTAAAAGTACTTGCTCAAGTTTCAGATATTCAAGCTAACTTACAATTATCATTAGCAAAACCTTTATTAGCTTTAGAAATCTGGGAAAAAACTACTGCTATCTATGAAAGTGTAAATTTTCCGAATAGAAAAAGCCGTAGTTTAATCAATCAAAGCTTAGCATTACAAGCATTAGGAC
>JBCBQE010000938.1:0-2974 GCA_039820385.1 Cyanobacteria bacterium J06635_10 | reverse complement strand
ATATTTCAATTACCCCTGGGCTACTAGTAATTTTTAACCCAGAACATAATAATGATAATGACACCATTTATGTCGGGACAGTTCGGACTACATTTTCTTTTTAAACTGTAAATATGGTAGGACTTAACCAATTGTCACAAAACTTGCTTGGTGCGTGACGGTAATTTCAAATAATTTCATTATAGGTGTTAAATTATCGTAACCGTCACACACCCTACAGAAATATTTTAATTACAGTCTTCTTTCTGACTTCGTTTTAACTTGAGTGAAAATATACGAATTTACAAGAGAATCAAGCAAATCAACAAGTTACCGCAGTTATTTCCCATTATATTCGTCCCGGGCGCGAGTCTGGCTATGAAGAATGGCTGCAAGGAATTTCTCAAGTAGCCAGACAATTTGAAGGTCACAATGGGGTAACTATTCTTAGACCAAAACCTGGTTTTAAAGAAGAATATGTAATTATTCTACGCTTTAATGAGTATAAAAATCTCTGTCAATGGATGCGATCCTCCGAACGAAAAGAATGGATCGAACGCGCTCAACCTTTAATTGAAAAGCCTGAAAATGTTCAAATTTTAACAGGATTAGAAGCTCTGGTATCTCTTCCTAATACCGCTACTCCTCCACCGCCAAAGTATAAAACCGCCTTTGTCACCTGGATTGGGGTATTTATCTGTGCATCTATCCTCGGTTATTTTTTAGGACCATTAGTAGCGAGTTTACCTTACCTATTGCGTCAAGCAATTATGACCGGAATAACAGTTATCTTACTGGCTTATGTAGTCATGCCCAGATTAACTCGCTTGTTTCATAAGTGGCTTCACTCTTCATAAATTTTAAGCATCATATTATTGGTGCGTCACGGCAAAATCTCAATTATCAATATCTCCCCAAAATTATTAAAGCCGTGACAGCACCCTACAAAAGAATCCTTAATTAATTTGCCTAAAAAAATAGATGTTGTAGGGTGCCGTGACGGTCACAAAAATCACCAAATCATAACGATAAAATTGGTATTACCGTCACGCACCAT
This sequence comes from Cyanobacteria bacterium J06635_10, assembly GCA_039820385.1. GTDB lineage: Bacteria > Cyanobacteriota > Cyanobacteriia > Cyanobacteriales > Nostocaceae > Rivularia. Next base: position 1,938 of record JBCBQE010000938.1, on the reverse strand, counting down.
CCGTAAATAGGTGCCTTAATCTCCGTCTAACAGTACTCTACAAAATTCGTGAAAACAAAGAAACCCGATTTCTCCAAAAAACCGGGTTTCTAAACATATTAAATTATTGCAAATCATAATATTGTGGCGCGTTACGGCATTGTTAATTTTCAAGATTAAATACCGTAACACATCCAATTTTGTCATAAATCAAACACCAATTTTCAATCCATTTTCAGTAACAAAACTTGTCAAAGCAGAATCATTCCCACGTCCAAAATATTGTGAAAGAGGTTTAAGTTCTTGCATCAATTCGATAAAATCACCAGGAGTCAAAGATTGAGGCCCATCAGAAAGGGCTTTAGCAGGATTGGGATGAACTTCAATCATTAAAGAATCAGTACCAGCAGCGATCGCAGCTTTAGCCATTGTCGGTACATACTTGGAGTAACCAGTAGCATGGCTAGGATCAATCATAATCGGTAAATGAGTCAAAGTTTTCAATACGGGTACTGTAGATAAATCCAGAACATTTCTGGTGTACTTCTTATCAAAGCTGCGAATTCCGCGCTCGCACAAAATTACATTAGGATTGCCAGTAGACAAGATATATTCAGCCGCCATCAACCATTCTTCAATAGTTGCAGACATGCCGCGCTTGAGGAGAATGGGTTTACCAGTTGCACCAGCTTTCTTCAATAGCGAGAAGTTTTGCATATTTCGCGCTCCAATTTGCACTACATCTGCAATTGCAGCAACTTTATCTAAATCGGCAGTATCCATTACTTCGGTCATAATTCCTAAACCAGTAACTTCACGGGCTTTAGCTAACAAATGCAAAGCGCTTTCTCCATGCCCTTGGAAGGAATAAGGCGAACTACGAGGTTTGTAAGCACCACCTCTAAGAAACTGTGCGCCAGTAGCTTTAACTACTTTTGCGGTTTCTACTATCATCTCTTCATTTTCTACCGAACAAGGTCCAGCAACAACAACTAAAGGATGATTTTGACCGAAAGTTACAGCACCATTGGGGGTTTGTACAACCACCTCAGAAGGCTCGCCGTATCGATATTCTAAGGAAGCTCGTTTAAAAGGCTGTTCAACTAAGACAACTTGTTCTATAAAGAAGCTCATTTGTTGAATAGATTGGGGATTAATATTAGAAGTATCGCCAATCAAACCAATTACAACTTTTTCTTTACCAATAATTTTTTCGGTAGATACCTTATAGATACTTAATTCTTCAATGATTCGATCGATCTCAACAGCGGGGGTTCCGGATTGGATAACAATAATCATTTTTTGACCTTTTAGGATAATGTTGGTTTTAGTTTGTCTTGTCTTGTGCCCAAGTAAATTAGGCCTTTTAAACTTGTTTTCCTCTGATGCTTTTAAATAGGAATCAGATTTTCAACTTATGCACTTGATAGTCGCCAATTTTCAATATTTTATGGCAGCGGTATGACTCTAAGCCTTGTGGCTGCGGCTTCTCAACTTATTCGCGAATTACCCGCACTATTGTAGGGTGCTGTACTGTAAGACAAATCATAAGATATAACTACTTGATTGATACTGCCGTCACGCACCAATACCTGTATTGCAATTTTTGTATATCTTTTGAAGAACAAAAGTAAATAATATTACTCTGTCAGATTGTAGGGTGCTGTGACGGCTAAGATTTTTGATCGGATATAACGACAAAATAGAAACTGCCGTCACGCACCAATACATGTATTCTATATCTTTTGAAGAAGAAAAGTAATTAATATTACTATGTCAGCAATAAAATAGTAATTTAACTGAGAAAAAACGGGGTTTATATAAATTACATTTGTAAAAATTGCAGCAATGAATTAAAAAATGCGTAAGTATTAAACGAAGGAACAAGGAAGAAGGAAGAAGGAAAAAGGTTGGAATTGAGATGGGGATTTAGACCCCAACTCAATTCTTTCACCTTTG
>JBCBQE010000937.1:0-2976 GCA_039820385.1 Cyanobacteria bacterium J06635_10 | reverse complement strand
CGGGCATCCTTGGTCGTCTAAGTATACTTCATAAGGATGAAATATACTGTAAATTTGGTTGATTGGGAATAATTATTGTTATTAAAAAATTGAAAGTATTGAAAAATGTCCAAAGATTCTCTAGAAAATCTGACTCCAGAACAAAAACGTCAATTACTAGCAAAACTCCTCCAAGAAAAAGCCAATCAACCCCAACATTTTCCCCTATCTTTTGCTCAAAAAAGACTGTGGTTTCTCGACAAATTGCAACCAGAATCATCTGCTTACAATAATTTTTATATATAAGGTTGTACCTCCTGCAACCTGTAAGGTCCTGTATAAATACAACCCACAATTAATAATTAAATAGACGATAAAGAGAATTAGAAAAATAAAATAACGAATCTCGACGCATGAAGTATTTTGCTATATTTTTTTTGTTAAATCTAGGATATATTGAATCATATTTGGATTAATTAATAATTGGATTTCTCCTCATTACTCATTTATTGTGAAATTCCTGCATCTATTGTTTCATTGAGCTTTTGATTTTTCTGACAACCACAAACCATGAAAGGTCATGGGTAACATTACGGGTAGAATTACCTCCCCAATGGGTCCGGATTCGATAGATTCGGGATCTAGAATAACAACCCTTGATTGCTGTAATGTTCGGTCGGCTACCACAGTAACTATCCAACCTTTACGGTATGAAGTCTCTGTAGCAGGTATAAAAATTGGTTCACCAGGAATCTGTCCGGGTTCTGGTTGCCAAAAGCTAGAAGTACCACGCTCTAAATCAAGCTTGCGAATACCAACTTTGGCATTAAAGTTAAAAGCCGAATCCGTGGCTAAGAAGTAAATATTATTCGCTTTAGCACCAAGGCTTTGGTTTTCTAAAGCAGGAAACTCAACTGACCAATCGTCTAACTGCTCTTGAATGACAGAACCTCGTTGGGGATCAATTTTTAACTTCACAAGTACTCCTCGCTCTTGAAATTCCCCAGAGCTTCTAAATTTTTGAGCAGCACAAGTACTCATACCCAAAGGTGAACTTGGATATCGACAGAGCAAAACGACGATGGTTCCGTCTGCTTCTTCATATGCTCCAGCAGTATGTAGAAAGAAAAACCCCTCAGTTTCAATCCATCGCACTGACATTTCCCCATGTTCTTTTCTAGACCAATACCCAATGCGGGTTGGTCGCTCCTGATTCCACCGGAAAGTTCCAACTCCTTTGACTATATCAACGATAGAAAACGATAAGGGTATATCAATGGCGATCGCATAGTTTTTTGTGACCGCGAAATCATGGATAAAACTCATTTGCTCGATTGGTATTGGACAAACACGAGCAAGCGAACCGTCCGGATTTATGACGTAGTAGAACCAGTATGGTGGTAGTAAGGAAGTCCCTATTCCCAAAAGTTCTCCGGTATCATTATCAATTTTAGGGTGAGCGCAGAAACCAAGTGCATGACGAGGTACTTTTGTGCCAAAATCTACTTTACCGATAGTTTCTAATTCTGGAGTCACCTCATAGGGAAATCCCCCATCCCAAAGAGCTAATAATTTACCGTTGTGCCATTCGATATTAGTATTGGCAACATTAGCAAACGGGGAGAAATCAGAAATACGTCGGGGATGGTTTTGCCACCACCTCCGGAGAATATCCTTACTATCAGAGGAAATAAAATATCGTGCAAATCGGATGAATTGTCCTAACAAATCTGGTTGTCCAACCCCAGAAAAAAGAAATCTACCTGCTTGCCGTTCCGTCATATATGCTTGAGTCTGAACCCAGCGATTTCTGTACTCTACAGGTTTTCCTTCACGAAATGATATCGAATGGATCATTCCATGACCATCAAAGAAGTGACTATTATGTGGACTTGGGTATAGAGCATTCGGTCCAATGCGATACAAGGTTCCCGATAAGCACGGTGGAATATAACCCTTAACTTCTAGTTCCTGAGTTGTAATTTCCTTTACCAAAGGGCGAAAAATATCCCACAAAACCTATTTCTTCCTACTTACAGATTTTTTCATCTACCAGTTGAGCAAAAATAATTCGTAATTAATAAATTGATTTATGCCTACCCCCCACAGGAGGTAGGCTTTGGCTATATATTCTATTAATTGAAAGAGCCATTACCTACTTTATAGAATTACTTGGTTACATAAATGTAACAGCAATTTAGTTTTCTGAAGAAACAGGTACAGTCTCAACAGCATCCGCTTGAGTTTTCACTCTTGCGATGGAGTAAACCAACAGACCAAATACAGGTTTAGCTAATAAATCTGCAATGGTATATCCAACTTGAACTCCAATGCTTGCTGTCATACTTGCAATTCCTAACACGGGAAGTAAGTAAGCGATTGGGTAAACACCCCAAGACAACAACAGAAGCAGACGCATTGAACCGAGCAATGATTTGACTTCAGCAACTTGATTGTCAATAAGTTTACCTAGTTCTATCCACAATACATAGAGGATATAAACAAAAGGAATAGTGCTGATTGTACCCCAAATGGCACGAGTAGTTACGTCGTCTGAAATCTCACCAACATAACCTGTTACAAGCATTAGTACAGATGCTATAACCAACTTCACATACAGTGACTTTGCCACTTCTTTAGGTAAAGCCAACACTGCAATGGTTTCAATCAATAGCAGTGGTACTGTTAGTATCCAGTCGGCATAGCGATAAGCATCGTTAAATATTTCACCAGTTACTGTATAGCTTCCACTTTCCAAGACATAAGCTGCATCCCAACTATTAAAGATCCGAAAATAGTGATAAGCAGCGATAGTTACAACTACACCTGAAACCAATATAGCGGGTCTATATTTCTCAGCAACTTCAGATTTTGCATTGAAGAAAAATATAGCTGCCGCAATCATTGCAGCAATACACAGTGAGAAGGAATTGTAAACTAAACTAAATTGTCCTGGTGTAAGAGAAGGAGGAAGATATGCTAAGTAATTAAACATTG
>JBCBQE010000936.1:0-2982 GCA_039820385.1 Cyanobacteria bacterium J06635_10 | reverse complement strand
AGGACTAAGTTGGGCAACGAGCTGTTGCGGGAAACTGGACTGATACTCCAGCATCGGCTCACCTACAGAAAGAGCCAGTGATCATTGATCGTTTTCACATCTACGAAGGGTGGTTCCTGTCTGGTCAGATTGGTCTTGCCAGTACGAAGGACCGTATTGCTACTAGCCAGTTTGATCTAGTAGTCGGGTATCGAGTTCGACCAAGACTGGCACTCGGGGCCAGTCTTGGTCGTCACAATAATAGTACTTCACTGTCTGTGCCGGTCACCACTAATGGTAGTCCAGTTGATGTATTAGTGGAGAATGGATTTTTTTCCCTTACTGGATACGGAAAGTACTACATCAATGATCGATTATGCCGGCCCTACATCTATTCTCATGTCGGTTGGGGATTTGCTTTGCCCAATCTCACAGTGGTCAATCCTGATGGAGGACTCAATGCCCAAGCTGGCCTGGGTGTACAATTTGCTGCTCGAGGCAAAACCCGTTTTTCGTTACAACTTGGTCAGTATCTGCAAGGCATTGAGCAAGATTAACAGCGTGTCTACAAACTCCTGTTGGTTTAGTAGGTCTGTGTAAAGCAGCAATCAGAATATGCATATTAGGTTACTATCCTATTAAAAATTACAATATAAATCAAACATAAGTATCAGTTGTGTCATGATTTATGACTTATGATAATCAAAATTTATCTGCCATAATATAACCATTATTAGTATTAAATTTTTATGATAATGAAGATGCAACCTGATAATCAAACGGTCTTAAAGCTGGCTTCGATTCACTACATTTTGACTGCGAAATCGCCCTCATTAGATTTTTTAGTAGATACGACTTCTTGATAAACTTGCGCAAGGCGTGAGCCCTGAGCTTGTAAGCTGTAACCTTCTTTAACTACCTTCTGTCCAGCTTGCCCCATCCTTCGCCGTAATTCTGAGTCACCAGCAAGAGTTATCATAGCTTTAGACATCTCATCAACGACTTGCTCCGGATTAATTGCAGGAACTTTAAAGCCCGTTTCCTCAGTTACCTGGACAGCAGGCCCACCCAAGTCAAGACAAATTACCGGACGACCTGTTGCCATTGCTTCGATACACACCCATCCTCCAGAATCATGTAAGCTGGGATGAACTAGTACGTGGCACTGTCCTAGTTTCTCTAAAGTCTGCTCGCGAGGTAATCTACCCCAGAATTTGACTTTTTCTGCAATCCCCAATTCTTTTGCAAGTACCTGTAGTCCCTGCCATTCTGCTCCATCACCTACAACCCAAAATTCTGCATCGGGTAAGTTTGCTTTTGCGAAGGCACGTATACCCAGGTGAAAACCTTTCCAATGCAACAATCTACCCATGCTGATGAACCGCACGGGAGAACCTTCAGGCATTTTATATTCTGCAAGACCGGCAATTTCTTCCTCTGGTAAACCAGATTCGGGAGTAATATATACTTTATCGGCACCTAATTTGTAAAGTTGGTTTGCAGTATCCTTAGTGGTAGCTCTGACTACGGCACTTCTTTTAGCAGTGACACTTACAAATGGATCGAGTTCTCCCACAGAACGAGCGAGATTTCGGGCAGTTTCATAAGCTTTGGCACGCAAGCTAAAATCTTTCCAAAACGCTTTTGGTGCTGTTTCGCCTCCGCCAACTGGCCCCCAAATAAATGGAACGTCTAATAGCGACAGAAAGCTAGGACTGGAATATTTCACAAATGTGGCATGATGCATGGCATCAAAGCCAATTTCGCGGTGCAGACGACGGGCAACAAAGTATGCTTGTACCTGCCAGAGATAGTAGTGGATTTGCATCGCACCATTTGATCCCCAGCGCCACATATCGCCCAAGATCGGGATATTAAAATATACAAAGTGCAGATTTGGGACTGGATTTTCCGCTAACTCCGCTTCAATGACTTCCCCACTTTCTTCAAAGCGGGTTAATACCCAGACTTCGTGGTGATTGGCGGCTTCTCTAGCAACGTTCCAACCCACACCACGTTCTGAACCCTTACCCGGTTCGCAGGAATATGCAGATATAAGAATTTTCATATTGCTTACCTTTTAGAGTTAATCTAATAGTAGAGAAAGTGGATTATAAAAATTATCAAGCCAGTAAGGATTACCCTTGACAAGAGCACTATTACTGTGATTTTTCCAAGTAAAAAATTTACCAATCAAAATCTTTTTCATAACCCAATTCTATTAACAAATCTCCAGCCACTTTTTTGAATTCCTGTTTGTGGTTTTCTTGAAATACAGCTTGCCATCCACCAATGCTGCCCTTTCCTCCTTTAACAAAGGTATGAGATTCTTTTGGATTCATTACATAGGATGCAAATTGGGATTTGATTTGCTCGGCAGGTAATTGCACTTCAAGGAAATCCATGATTTTTTCAACCATATGCAGGCGAGTTTCTTCAGAACCCCCGCCTCTTTCTCCAACCAAATCTTCAAATTTTACAGCCAAACAATTCGGATCGTAAATCCATCCTTTCCATCTTAAAAAATCTTGACCTATATCCGGTTGCGACACATTTGAGCCAAAGGGACTACCTAAAGGTACGCCTTTAATAGAACTCATTAATTGTTGATCGAAATTATCTTGTTTTAAATAAATATCGTGGAGAAAAATCCTTTCTTCTTTAGTTATCCAACGTGCATGAGAAACTGCGACATCTCGTAAATCTCGGTAAATAAATAAAGTTTTACATTTAAATTCATTGAGAACATCACATACTTCTTTAGTATGCATGAGATGCCCTCTAACGATGGAATTATTTGGTGCTGAACCAATTTTCCATTTGATATGAGATGGTGTATTCATGATGCCGCATAAAGCTTGCACTGAAACGATATCATCCCATTTCTTTAATTTCGGAATCGAGTACAAAATTTGATATAGCAGGTGGGTTCCACTTTTGGGAAAAGAATTGCATATAACCAGATCCCGAGAGCGATTAAAGTTAACAGCCTTTTGCTATATC
>JBCBQE010000935.1:0-2982 GCA_039820385.1 Cyanobacteria bacterium J06635_10 | reverse complement strand
AGAAGATAGTAGCTTGAAAAATATTATTCTTGGAGGTGGTGTAATTTCTATGGCTAAAGTCTCTCTGGTTGTGATTGTCTCTACAGCATTTGCTGGAATTTTCACCGGAACTAAAATCCTTGAATATGTACAAATATATCTCAATAAAGCGAAATCAAGATCCAATTTATTTTTAGGGACAAATATTATCGGTATCGCTTCAGCAGCATTTGGTTGTACTCAAACAATTGCTATTCTTTTAACTGAAGAATTAGTAAAAGATCGTTATCGAGAAAATCAATTAGATAATTATCAGCTTGCAGTAGATTTAGAAAACTCTGTAGTTGTAATTTCTCCCTTAATTCCTTGGAATATTGCTGGGTTGATTCCGGCAACTATTTTGATGACAGATTCCGGATTTATTCCCTTTGCATTTTATTTGTATTTTGTGCCTTTATTTAATTATTTTGATCTGAAAATTAAAGAACGTGTTAGTAATAAATTCTGGTAAAAAAAAGATGTAGGAATCCGGTTTGAATATAGCCCTTTTCGGTTCACACTGACAATAATCGGACATCCCTCTCCGCTACTTTGGAGAGGGGGAAGAGGGGGAAGAGTGGGGAGAGGGGGGAGAGGGGGGAAGAAAAAAATTTCTCACTATAAACCCGGAATATTCCCTTGGCTCTCTAATAGGGAATGTTTCAAACACTAGGTAAAGATGTAAGATAATTTAAAAATTCTCTAATTTCATTTTTATTTAATTGTTGACGAGAACATCTGTTATAATTTCTCTTTAAGTAGGAACGTCCTTGTTCTATACTCCAACCAATTCGTTTCATTTCAACTAAAATCAAATCAGCATCAGATAGTTCGATCGCACCTGCAATCAATTTCCAACAAGGATCCTCTCCTTCCCAATCCTCGAATCGATGTGGCATACTCAAACTGACGGTTACTAAGCAAGGATTCTGTGGACGATAAGAAAGTTCGAGTTTTTTCACAAATACAGGATCGGTTATAGTTGCATCAGTTAGTACTGCAGTATTAGTTTCGAGAGTACCTTTCCATTTTGTACCTTCACCTTTATGTATGCAGCGCACGGAGAATTTTTTTGCATATACTAATTCTAAACTGCGTCTTTCTGGGAAGGGTAGAGATTGTAAAAAAGTTACAGTAACATACTTTTCGGAATTATGAAGAATGCGGTCAAAATTATGGCAATATTCAAGTAAATCTGTAGGTTGAACTTTTCCTAATCGTTGCCATCTTCCAGGAGCGATGGTGATGTTTTCACTTTCAAAGCCGTAATCTGGCCCATCTTTTTCTAAAGGAATATCTAAAATATCGAGTAAAGCAGGTTCTCTTCTGTGTATTAGTCTTATATCTTTAGGTACTTTACCATTATGGGGATATAGACTGCATACTGGACGAATCCATTTTTTTGTATCCCGATTGATACCAGCGATGCACCGCTCGCCATGTTTCCAAGAATTAGCAAGACAAACAATTTGAGTCATAAGATAGTTGACATTTCATTCGTAATAGCTCTATTACAAATATAAGTATCTAAAGAATAAATGTCATATAAAGTACTAATTCATAGATGATTTATACTGATATTTTCCAACTTGTCACTGAGATACTCTGCTACTAAACGACGATGACAGTGATGGGGTTTAGCTTCACTACACAACAAACAACCACCATCCAAAAGTTCCGATGAAACCTGCTTTTCGATTTTGCGATCGCTAATTAATCGTAAAAATTTTTGTTCGTAAATTTCCCAATCACCTTTGTTTTTCTTATACTCATCCAAAATATCTTTAGTTGGTGCCATATCTAAGATATGGATGTACTCGATATTGCCTATTGTCTGCAAAAAATATTCTAAATCTTTACGTTTAGCGAAACCTGCTAATTGGGAAACATTATTTAGTCTTGTATCGATGACTCGTTTAACTCCACTATTTACTAAAGTCTCAAAAAATTGTTGAGCAGTCTTTTTAGTAAAGCCAATTGTATATAAATTAATTGATTTATTCATATTGATTTTCTGTTTTATCTACATAAGCGATATTATCACCTTGAAGTTGATATGCTTTTTTGAGAGATTCTTCTCTTGAATACTCAGTCATCGATGGTTGAGATAATGACACATCTTCAAACAAAGATAATTGAACTTGTTGCGGTTGTTGTGGTGGTTTTAAATCATGTAAATGTAAAAGTCTTTCTTCAAGATTGTCATGAGTTTCTAAATCGCCGTTTTTCAAAATATGATTAATATCTAAACCAGATTCTCGTAGATGCTGACAAACAAGAATTGCTCGATGACAAGTAATTGGATCTTTTTCAGCACACATTAGCGAAATATGATAACTTTTAGCTCCTTGTAATATTCGCTCAATACCATCATTAAATTCTTTAGTAGAAGCAATTTTTTCATATACAGCTTTACCGTCAATATAGCAGTCAGGATTATTGCTTCTTGCTCCCAATTCCTTTCCTAAAAATACATAGCGAATTCCAGCCTCTGATAAAGATGCTTTCAGCAGTTTTTGATTGAAATGAGGTAGATATTTGCTATAGGGATGGGAACGTACATCAGCAACTGCGGTAACATCATACTTTTGTAGCAGTGTAATAAATTCCTCTATAGTGTGATTGGAATGTCCTAGGGTAAAAAGCTTCATATTAAATAAATGGTTTATGTATCTGTATAAGTGTTACGGTAAACCAATTATAAGCTTTTTCATATTGAGATGCTCTTGTTGATAGTTCGGCATTTACCATGCTGTCTAAAATTACTTATCCTCTATTAAGCCATTTTTCACATTCTGATTCTAATTTTTCACAGCTAATATTTTGATACTTTTCAATTTCTTCTGGAGTTAAAAGATTCCTCCAGCGGCCATTTGTGCCTTTATAAATAAACCGGTTTTTTTGTATTGCTGGAATTTCAAATAATTCTCGATTTGCTTTCATATATTCTAATGAAGAACGCTG
>JBCBQE010000934.1:0-2982 GCA_039820385.1 Cyanobacteria bacterium J06635_10 | reverse complement strand
TATTATTTTTCCTGTAAAATTTAAAATCAATTTCCAACGGATACTGCGTTTTCTGTCTCACGACTATAAATCCGGAGGCTACAAAGATTACTCCCTTCCCGGTAAAAGATACCGTGAGCGTATTGAGGGAGGGAGTGAGGGAGTAGGGTGCGTTTTATAAGAAATCTTAGAGCGTCATAGGAGTAAACCATTTACTCTCAAAAAAACCGCTTTGAATTTACATCGAGAAATGCTATATTTCTAGGCTCGATTAAATAGGCTTTTTTTATATAACTTTTTCCTATGTATAGGAATCCGTTTGATTTTTCAAAAAGTTCGGTGCCTTTCAGGCTCCCACCTGTCTTTAGCTGTTGAGAAAGGCACTTATGAAGAAGAACTGAGTTTTAATGGATATGTTTGATTTATCAATATTTATGGGAATAATCAACATGGTGTTTCCACCAAGACTACAAGTTAATCAAATAACATGAGAGCATTATTCCCACATCAAAATAAATTTTTTTTCTGCCTAGGTATTGTATCTTGTAGCATTTTATGCATATTATTAGTCTTAATACCGGTAACCTCAGTTTACGGTCAGGGAAGTTCAAAGCAAAAGATTGAGCAACTCAAACAGCAACGAAACCAAATTAAGCAACAGCATCAAAGTACAGTAAAAGAAAGAAATCGTTTAAATAATTTGCAGCAAGAAGCACAAAAACGTCTTGGTGGTTTAGAGGGAAACTTGCAAACTACTAATAACCAGATTGAAGATAGTGAAAAACGTTTGGTTTTCGCAAATCAACGCCTCCAACAATTGCGAGCAGATTTAGCTGTAGCGCAAGTTTCCTACGCTCAGCGTCAAGCATCAACTATCGCCAGACTCAAGTTTTTGCAACGCTCCCCCATCAATCAAGGTGTCGCTCTTTTACTACAAAGCCGTAATTTTAACGACTTTCTCAGTCGCCGTCGTAACTTAAAGTTAGTTTATCAAGCCGATCGCAAAGTTTTGGCAAAGTTAACAGAATCAGCTAATCAAATAAATCAGCAAAAAACTGATATAGAAACGAAAAAGAATGAAATTGCTTTGATTCGTCAGGAATTATTAGGTCAGAAAGCCGATTATCAAGGGCAAGCGCAACTACAAGCCGAATTAATACAGCGTTTAAACAGCGATCGCCTTGCATTAGATGCAGCAAGAATCCAGTTAGAGAAAGACTCTCGCTCGATCGCAACCTTAATTGAAAAGAAAGTAGCAGAAGAAAAAGCCAGAATAGCAGCAGCTAAAGCCCGCAGTAAACCTAGAAACTTTGTCCGTGGAAGTGGTATCATGTCATTACCCAGCGACGGTTATATTAGTAGCCCCTACGGTTGGCGTAAGCACCCAGTTCTCGGTCGTCGTCGCCTACATACTGGTATGGATTTTGCCGCCGGTTACGGTAGTACAATACGTGCCGCAGATTCCGGAACCGTTCTATATTCAGGATGGTACGGTGGTTATGGTAAAACTGTCATTATCAACCACGGTAAAGGAATAACTACACTTTACGGACATAGCAGCAAATTATACGTAAAATCGGGACAAAGGGTTAAACGAGGACAACCTATATCAGCAGTAGGTTCCACAGGTTTGTCTACAGGTCCCCATTTACACTTTGAAGTACGGAAAAACGGTACGCCAGTAAATCCTGCAAATTATCTTTAACAATTATCGGTGAGAAGTTGGGAGCTACTTTTCTGATTCTGGCTTTATCTCCTTGCCTCCCTCACTGCCAAGCGGGATAAAAAACTTCATTTTTGGAATTTGGCTTAAGGTTTCATTCCCACCCAATTGATTATTTGTCATCAGATTTAAAAATTTAGCTCCTGGAGAAACTTTACCAATAAAAACAAACTCTCCTTTAAGAGTTGTACCGGGTAGAATTTCTACATCAGGATTAGTTGCTGGTGCAGCTAAGTTATATTCTTTTCCTAAATCATCTACAAGCACCATTCCCCTACCATTATTGTTCAATTCAACAGTATTTTTAGAACCGTTTGTAGCAGACATTTCTACCTTGGTATTGTCTTTGGTAAAGGAAATTTTTGTCAGTCTTCCTACAGTACCGTTGGGATGAGTTGCTTGAACATTCAATGTTTTTCCTGTGGGTAGAGCGCTGACTTGACTCGACTGCGTCAAGGAAGTATTACTTGTAGGCTTACTTGGTGTAGCCTCATCGGCAGTTTTCGGTAAATTATCGACAACAGTCTGATTAACCTGCTCGCTGAGTATTTGCTTCGCTTTTTTGTTCGTGAATAAAAACCAAATCCCTGCACCACTTATCACTACTAAAGTAAATATTACCCCTAGAAAGAAACTACCACAGCCATTTCTTTTCACGTTATTCCCAGCCATCGGAAATTACTTTGCGATCGTGTACAATTTTAAAATAACTTTTTATGCTTATTTTCCATAATTTATTATGTGACGTTTTGATAATTTTTAATTAGTATTGTCGAGAAAATGTGACAATCCAATGCAATTGGTGTGAAGCAGTAGTAGGAAGATGAAATAGTTACTAGTAACGCTGCGCGAAAGTCATTCATTCAAAAGCATCAAGGTAATAAGTACTATAGGATAAGGGTTTTAATCTTTTGAAACGGGTACTTTATTTACGCCATTCTGTACTAGTAGTGGGAATCGCAAACTTTGCCGAGTGATGAGCCACACCTGCGGTGAATACTTTTATCTCTTTTCTACTCACTACTTACTCCCTACTCCCCATCTTCGGCAATTATTGGTTGGTGAAGTACTAGTTAAGTAAGTGGTTCAAATTAAATATAAAACCTCACCACGCCACCCTTCGGGTATGCGCTTCGCGCACACTTCCTGTACGCGTTGTGACTCGTCAGAGTAACAGCAATAGCGAGTGGGGGAGCACCCCTTTACCCGCGCTGCTTCACTTGCTACAACGGTGCGTGTTCCGTGCCGCTTTTTTTGGCTCCTCAATCCCTCTCCGATAC
>JBCBQE010000933.1:0-2987 GCA_039820385.1 Cyanobacteria bacterium J06635_10 | reverse complement strand
AAAAAGTATTTCAAAATTAAAAAAAAATTCATATTATCAAATAATTATTTAGGACGAATCTATGCTAATAGAACCTCAGCATTGGCAGCAGAAACAGCGAACTTTAGAAGTTTTATCATCTCTTAGTTATCGAAATGGGGAACTAAACAAATTTTTACAAGAAATTTCTATAGCTGTTAGTAAGCTAGTTACTATTGATTGGTCTATAGTCACCCTTTGTGACAATGGTTTTGACAAGATTCTGGCTAGCAGTGTAGAACTAGATGATTATGACAAAACCTATTCACTACACGGTACTGTAACTGGAACAGTAGTAGAAACAGGAAAAAGTCTCACAGTCGATGATACTAAAACCTGCACTGAATACGGTCAAGTGCCAGAAGGATATCGTTCTTATTTAGGAGTTCCTTTACGAACTTCCCAAGGAAAGGTTATTGGTACAATTTGCTCCTTTCATCAACAACCCCGCAAGTATAATTCTGAAGAAGTTGGGATTGTAGAATTATTTGCCGAACGTGCAGCAACAGCAATTGATAATTATCAACTTTATCAGCAACAACGTCAATTTAATCAAAAATTAGAAATCGAAGTTGCAAAAAGAACAGAAGAGTTAAAAGCAGCGCAAGCAAAACTTGTCATAAAAGAACGTTTGGCAGCAATTGGGGAATTTGCTTCGGGTATAGTTCACGAAATTCGTAACCCTTTTACTACCATGAAAATGGGATTGAATTATTTTAACAAAATTGATAAATCTGAAGCTTCTCAAATGCGGTTATCTCTAGCATTAGAAGAAGCAGATAGATTAGAAAGATTGTTAAAAGAAATCTTGCTGTATGCAAAACCCCAGAAGTTACAGTTAGAAGCAATTGAGATCAATAAATTCATTACAGAAATGCTGCAATCGCTGCGAATGATGTCAGCGGCAAACCAACGTCAGATTGAATTCGATCCCCTGTCAACTCAGACAAAGGTGATGGGAGATAAAGATAAACTCAAACAAATAATTATTAACCTAGTTCGTAACGCTTGCGAAGCGGTAAGCATAGGAGAAACTGTTAAAATTCAGCTTGAAAATAATCTTAAAGAACAAATATCTATTCATATTTGTAATGGTGGCGAACCCATCCCTCCAGAGATTTTGCCAAAACTGACTCAGCCTTTTTACTCGACAAAATCTTCTGGAACTGGATTAGGGCTGGCAATAGTTAAACGCATAGTAGAATCTCATAATGGTGAATTGTTAATTAAATCTTCAGCTGAAGAAGGAACAACAATAACTGTAAAATTACCAGCTTGCTCTTAGCAATAAGCTGTAATATCCTCACCACATTCATCAGCAAGATAGCACAAAGCTTTAAAGCGTAAAGTCACCACTTGTTCGTAAAGAGGATTTAACTTACACATGGGAGGAATATGAAATAACTTGCGACCAAAAACTACTATATCGCGTTCAAAAGGACATTGTGCGGGAATGAGTTTACACAGAAAATGAGCTAATTTTGCATTGTGAATTTCTTGAGAATCCAGCCATTGACGAATTGGAGAAAGAAAGTCACGTCGAGATTTTACTTGAGTTAAGCTAGTCATGATTTGTACCTGCAAATTGAATGTAGAATAGTTAACTTTAACTTCTTATCTGTATATAAATAGATACAGATTTTAGAACTTATGCATTTCCTTTTTTAGGAACATCTTTAACTACATACAGTTATTTGAGGGTTCCGGATAATTTGAAGATCAAATAATTATCAATTCATTGACATATTTTTAGTAACGAAAGCTACTAAATTAACGAGTTTTGATTATTAATGAGTAAATAGTTATTTAGGCAATGATTCATTTAAATTGCAATCCGAAATAGTGATAGATATAGCCAATTTATATTTAATTGAACCCCTCTCCTTTAATAAGGAGAGGGGAAGGGGTGAGGTTTCGCCGCGCATTGTATTGCAATAAGCGTGAAAACCGCTATATTAAGCGGCGTACATTGCCACATCTCTCAATTTCCACAATTCCTATAGAAAATTCCGTTAAATGAGATAAAAAATTGAGGTGTCGCCAGACTTGGTTGTTTGAAAAAACCGATTTTCAGATTAACTTAGGCATTAAGGCCAAACCACAACAGTTTCAATGAGCTAAGATAGCAGCGTAGACAGATGACTGTTTGCCAAACATAGCCAAACAATAACCAGCAACGAAGCGATACAGAAGATGCCCAAGTGGAAACTTGCAACAGAATTTACCTTTGATAGCGCTCATTACATCAAAGATTATAATGGTCCTTGCGGTAGGATGCACGGGCATACTTATAAAGTGCGAATTGAAGCCAATAGCACCAAACTACACTCCTCAGAATATTGTCCTCATCCGGTAATGGTAGCTGACTTTAAAAGCTTACGCTGGGCTAAGAAAGATGTCACCAAAGGAGGATTAGATCATTGTATTCTCAATGAAGTAATGCCTCCAGAATATGAAACCACGGCGGAGATGATTGCTAAATATATATACGACGAAACCAAGAAGAAGTTACCGGAAGGGGTGAAAATCAAAGTTGCTGTATCGGAAACGCCGAATTCTTGGGCTGAGTATGAAGATGATGATGATTGAGGGTTTCTCAATTTTGAAGGGTTTAGCGTTATTTACATAGAAGCTTTTACAAGCAATATGAAAGGTAAAACCATCAGAATTTTTTTGGTTGAAGGGACACCTAATAGTATATTGACAGCAGAAATTATTAATTGGACTGGTAAAGTAATTGTTGCACCGCGTACGCAACTTCCGGAACTAGCAAAACGCTCCGAAGCCAAGCGTACAGGTATTTATATTTTAGCTGGTGACGATCCGCAAAATCCGATCAAAGAACGTATATATATTGGTGAAAGCGACAACGTTTTTAAAAGGCTGACGGAACATAACAAAGACGATAACAAGGATTTTTGGACTCGCTCGGCATTAATTATTAGTAAAGACGAGAATTTAACAAAATC
>JBCBQE010000932.1:0-2995 GCA_039820385.1 Cyanobacteria bacterium J06635_10 | reverse complement strand
GAGGGGACCACCAACGGGTTTACTGGAACAAGCGGATTATATCCATTTAAAAACCAGTTTTTAAATGCCACGGTGGTTAAAACCACTCGTGTCGCTTTCCTCTCAGGGCTAAAGCCGTACTAGTTTCCCGCTTTCCGCGTGTTTCTTATGAAGGCTGTGAAAACGGACCGCCTTTATGATGGAGAAAGGCAGGATACTACTCAAGCTAATAGGTTTTAAAGGCTGCTAGCTAAAAGCTAGTTTTTTAAGGGAAATTGAAACCGTTTATAACTATTTCCTTCTCGGTGGAAAATTACCTATAACGTAGCTTGGGTTGAGGAACGAAACCCAACCTATAAATTTTCGGTAATCGCATCTCTCGGAACAGTAGTAAGTAATTTGCCAATAAAACGGTTAAAATTCCGAAGTACTTTAATGCTTTACTGAATATAACCTATCTAGGTAATTGACGATTCCACATCAGCATGATACGAACTACGGACTAAAGGTCCGGAGCGCACGTGAGAAAATCCTAGCTGGCGGGCTATTTTACCCAATTCCTCAAATTCTTCTGGTGTCCAATATTTTTGCACGGGCAAATGTAGTAAAGATGGTCGCATATACTGACCTAAAGTGATGCGATCGCACTTAACGTTGCGCAAATCTTTCATCGTCTCGATGACTTCTTCGGTTGTTTCACCATGTCCCAACATTAAACCGGATTTGGTGGGAATTTTAGAGTCAATATCCTTAACTAATTGTAATACTGCTAAAGAACGATTGTACTTTGCTCCACGACGAACGGGACCCTGTAAACGTCGCACTGTCTCTATATTATGGTTGTAGCAAGCAGGTTTTGCTAAAGTAATGACTCTTATTGGTTGGGTTTCCCCATAAAAATCTGGCGTGAGTACCTCAATTTGAGTGTCTCGATTGAGTTGACGGATAGTTTCCATTGTCTTCACAAACCAACTGGCACCCCCGTCTGATAAATCATCCCGGGCTACAGAAGTTAACACAACATAGCGTAATCCTAAAAGCTGCACTGCTCGTGCTACTTTTTGTGGTTCTTCGGGATCTAAAGGCATTGGTGCATGACCTTTATCTACTTGACAAAAAGCGCAAGATCTAGTACAAGTAGGTCCCATTAACAAGAAGCTTGCAGTTTTTTGTGAATAGCATTCTCCACGGTTAGGACAGCGTGCTTCTTCACAAATTGTGTGAATTTGCCGCTGTTTAATGATACGCTGAACCGTCGAGATTTCGCTGGCTTTACCGATAGAGCGACGTAACCACCCAGGCATTTTCGTAATTTCTGATTTAATAGAAACTTGTTTTGAGGAAGTCATAATCCATGCAGCAGTACTTCAGATTACTTTACCTTTAATAAGACCGTACTGAGTTTTACGTGCGTAAGTCCTAATACTTATAGTTATTCCAAGTAATATACCTAAAAAGCATTAAAATAACCGATTAAAAATTTCTGCCTACTGATTATTTTATATGCTTGATTAACTCTCAAACTCTGATTATTTCGGTAAAAATAACTTTTAATAACCTCATGAGATAAACCAGTAGCAAGCATATTGGAATGTTTTATAAGGCACCTATATAATTGCTATTTTCTCGGAAATTACTCTCCCCCAATTAATATATAGTTTGGCTATAGTGGGAGAACTCTAGTATGTTAAGCGGCGAAAACGCCATTTAAACCTAAATTATCTTTTAGAGCGAAGCATCGTGGCAAATAATAAAATTTTAGTTATTGATGACACTACAGTAGTCAGGGTAAAAGTACGAGAAATGTTACCTCCAGGCAACTTTGAGGTTTTAGAAGCAAAAGACGGCTTAGAGGGACTTAAATTAATCCGTAAGGAAAAATTTAGTTTAATTATGCTAGATTTTCTATTACCAAAAATGAGCGGGTGGGAAGTTTATCAAGAAATTCAGGCACAGCCAGAATTAAGAAAAACTCCTTTAGTTGTAATGTCAGGGCGCAAAGAGGAAGTTACAGAAAAAATTTCCGAACCATTTGAGCATTTTGAATTTCTTGGCAAGCCTTTCGATCAAAAACAGCTAATTACCTCAATCAAAGCGGCGATGGCGAAGGCTAAACAACCTCGAGCCCAACCTGTTGGAGTTACAAGCGCTAACACAAATAAAACAAATGGAACTCATACCAAAAATGGGACAAATGGAACAATCGTTACAGAGCAATCGAATTCCGAGGCAGAAATAAATGCATTAAATGAAAAAATGGCGAAAATGCAGGCAGAAATAGATAGTTTGAAAAAACAGTTAACCCAAGTTGTTGCTTATATCAAACAAAAGATGAAATGACAAAAGCTTAAATATAAAATTTAAGCTTAAATCGGAATTATAGCCTGCCTAGACGGGCTTTTTTATTTAGCTAAAGTAAATGTTTAATTTTTTGCCGATTACAAATGGGGGTTTCCTTCCAGGAATTTTAAATTTAGATCCAAACTTTTCTCTCTACATAATGAAACGTTCTGCGATCTCAATGTATCAATATTTAGGTGGATATTATTTGCTAGTGAGAAATTACTCGAAATTCCATCGAGTTGTATTTCTTTAAGCAAGGATGATTTCCACAGATTCTAGGTAAGTTTTCTTCAAATAGCCATACTCCAGTAAAAATACTTACATTTTGCATAAATTAAGTAAATAAAATATCTTTACATTTTTTATAGTTGTTAGCGATATAGCTATTAACTTGATGGGAATAATAAAACCAAGAAATATTAATAGATTGAGAAGTCTAAAAATGGTTTTATCATCACCACAATTTCCTACGATCTCTGGCTATAGAATAATTGAGCAAATATACTCAAGCAGCCAGACTATGATTTACAGAGGAGTTAGAGAAAAAGACCAAAAACGCATTGTAATCAAATTGATGCGAAACGAATATCCTACCTCTAATGAAATCATTCAGTTTCGGCATCAGTATTTTATCAGTCAAAATTTAAATGTACCGAATATCATAAAATCCTAT
>JBCBQE010000931.1:0-2995 GCA_039820385.1 Cyanobacteria bacterium J06635_10 | reverse complement strand
GTTTCTAACAATTTTAACGCTGCTAATTCTTGGGAGAAATACTCATGAAAATTAATTTGATATTTTGATTCAATGTCTGAAAAATGCAAAGTTCTGCCAGACATGATACACATAATTACATCTCTTCTGAGAATATCATCCCAACTTAATTTGAATCCTTTAGCAATTGGTAAAACTCCCGCTTCCACCGCTTGATAATAATCTTTGAGTTTTTTATGGTTTTGAGCGTAAGTATCTCTGAGCAAACTTACCGATGTCGAACCAAAACCAAATAATTCCGTTTCCGCGTGAGTTGTATAACCTTGAAAAGTGCGTCCCAAACTACCATTATTTTGAGCGATCGCCAATTCATCGGAGGCTTTAGCAAAGTGATCCATGCCGATAAATTGATACTGATTGGCGGTAAGCTCCTCGATTGTCAGACGGAAAATTTCTAATTTTTCTTGAGGCTGAGGAAATTCATTTACTGGCAACTTTTTCTGTAATGGTTTCAGCCAAGGTACATAAGCAAAGTTAAACACAGCAATTCGATCGGGATCTAATTTGATCGTCTTTTTTACCGTCTTCCAAAAGCCGTGCAAGGTTTGATAAGGTAAACCATAAATTAAGTCTACATTTACACTTTTAAATCTAGCTTCTCGAATCCAATCCATCACATTAAACAGCGTTTCTTCCGGTTGAATGCGATTTACCGCTACTTGTACGCGATCGTTAAAATCTTGAATACCGAAACTTATACGATTAAACCCAATTTCCCGCAGAAATAAAATGTAGTCTCTATCAACAGATGTCGGATTAATTTCAATGGAAACTTCTGAAGAAGCATCGAGATTGAAGTATTGATTGATGTTTCCCCACAGTTGTTTTATTTGGTGTATGCTTAAATAATTCGGGGTTCCTCCTCCCCAATGCATTTGCACCACTTTTCTATTAGGATCTATCAACTTGGCTGTTTGCTGGATTTCTCGAATCACATGCTCTACATAAGGAATAGCAATCTCTTTTTTCTGAGAAATTACAGTATTACAACCACAGTAGTAGCAAGCATTTTCACAAAACGGTATATGGAAATACAACGATAGAGGAGTTTTTCTTTGATTTGAGGCAGAAATAGATTCTTTAAAATCCTTTGCGGTAAAGTCTTCGCTTAACTCTGTAGCGGGTGGATAACTAGTATATCTCGGTGTAGCGGTATTATACTTTTTAATGATATCTAAGTCAAATTTAACGCCAGGAAATTGAAATACCATTGAATTAATTAGTAGATAGTTGTTAGTTGTTATTTGTTAGTTGTTGAGGATAGGAAGTGGTGGAGTAAGAGGTAAGAAGTAAGAAGTAAGAAGTAAGAGGTAAGAGGTAAAAACTCATTTTTTCTCCCTATCTCCCTACCTCCCCCTCTCCTCCTCTTTCCTTAATTTGCTGTAGCGGTTTCGATACTATCGGTATTCTCAGAATTAATCAGCTTGTGAAACATTAGTTCACCGATAGATTTGATTAAAGTTTCTTCTAATTCCTTAGCTATCTCCATATTGAAGTGGAATGAATGATTGGCTTCTGCAACGATTTTATCGGCTGTTGTATCGTCAACTGGAACTGTATTGAGTGCTTGACGATACTTGTTTTTAAATGCTGTTTTGTCGGGAATTTGCTCGAAGTTATAAAAAGATGTGCCTTGATAACCTTCTAAATTGAAGGTTGATTGGACTACTTTTTGTAACATCTGCCCTCCAGATAAATCTCCCATGTAGCGCGTGTAGGCATGGGCTATTAATAATTCTGGCTCTTTGGCTGACACTTCACGAATCCGAGAAATGTAATTTTGAGCTGCGGCTAAGGGTTTAATTTGATTTTGCCAATCACAGCCATAGTAAAATTCTAAATCCTTTTCTAAATTGGCTTTACGATTAAGTTCTCGAAAGTAAAGCACGCTGATACAAGGATGGTTTTTATGACTTTCGAGGGCTGCTTCTAATTCACTGTAAACAAAATATAAGTTGCTTAAAAATTTCGCAAAACAGTTTCTATCGACAACTCCTTTGACGAAACATTTCATAAAACCGATATTTTCCGTCGCAGCATGAGATTGCTGGGTTCCGGAACGAAGTTTTATAGCTAGATTGTTACTCATCTTTAATCCTGCATTATTGATGAAATGCTATATTCCACAGGATTTACGCAGTTCTATTTACACTCGAACTCGCAGTTCGCTACCTTCCAACGATGCTTTTCTTGATATCCCCTCTGTTGCGATTAAAGGCAGCACCTTAATGTTGAAACAAGTATCGATCGCGAACCATGATTACAAAATTACCATGATTTCTACCATAACTGCTTGAAATTTATTTTTTGTATCGCTATATAGCTCTCAACATTTCTTTATATTTATTTCCAATGGTGGTCATTTAACGATCGTAATATTTGGGTACTGTGGTTAAGCCCGTAGTATTGGCTGGTAAAATTTACCGGGCTATGGGAGGAGAGCTAAGCTACGTGCCTCCAATCGCTGATAAAATTTAAGTATATTTAACAAAAACCGCAGAAGTCCCACATCCTACTCGAAGAGAGGTGTGGGGACGCGAATAATGCGGGAGGCACAGCCACACCGCATTTTCGCTCATGAATGCGAGGATAAAAGTTTTGCGTCCTGAATAGCAATGTTAATTTATTGACGAGTCTTTTAGGACAGCTAAACTTTTATCAATCTCTTCGTGAGCCAACGAATCAATAAAGTCTTCAATCACTGCTGTCATTGATTTATCTTTACTTGCAGCATACAACCGAAGTTTATTCATTCTACGGTCACTCAATCTTACTTCTAATTTTTTATTTTTCATTAATATCCTGACAATATCATTACAAATATGCTAATATATTTATAGGTCGAATAAAAGAACAAATCAATGAGAATTTCTTACCAGTACAAAATCAAGCCAACAAAAGAACAAGTAGCGAAGATTGATAACACACTCAATATGTTGCGTCATCAATATAATTT
>JBCBQE010000930.1:0-2997 GCA_039820385.1 Cyanobacteria bacterium J06635_10 | reverse complement strand
CCGATCCGTTAATAACGATAATCAACACATTATTTTCTCCCCCCTCTCCCCCCTCTGCCCCCTCTTCCCCCTCTCCCCCTCCCTACAATCGTTGTTATAATCAACTATCTCAATTCGATCCATAAATTATCAACTTAATTCAGCTTTAGCTCGGATTAAGAACTATAATATTGGATTGTGTCTATGTGTAGAAACATAAAAAAATGCCTAAACTGAAATCTCGTAAAGCTGCTGCGAAACGGTTTCGTGCCACCGGTACTGGTAAAATCGTTCGTCGCAAAGCTTTCAAAAACCACATTCTAGAAAAGAAGACAACCGACAAAAAGAATAAGTTATCCAAAGCCGTACTTGTTGACGATCGCGATGCTGATAACGTACGCGGTATGCTTCCATATTTGTAAATTCAGAAATATTAGAAAATTATTGGGAAATTAAACTATGGCAAGAGTCAAGCGCGGTAATGTTGCTCGCAAACGCCGCAAAAAAATCCTCAAACTAGCTAAAGGCTTCCGTGGTTCTCACTCTACCTTATTTAGAACCGCTAACCAACAGGTAATGAAAGCCCTGCGTTACGCTTATCGCGATCGCAAAAAACGCAAGCGCGATTTCCGTCGTCTCTGGATTGCTCGTATCAATGCTGCCGTGCGCGAACATGGTATGAGTTACAGCAAATTCATGGGCTATCTCAAAAAATCCAACATTGAAATTAATCGTAAAATGTTGGCACAAATGGCAGTTTTAGATCCTGATGGTTTTACCAAAGTTGCACAATTAGCTGCTCAAGCTAAAGGTTAATCCCTGTATTAACCTAATTTGTTCTAAATAGGTGTTTAAATCCGAATCGCCTTCAGTTAAACTTAATCACGGATGTATACGGATGTAACTAGTGTTGCAATTGATAATTGATTGGTTGAGATTACGGTTAATTTATCGACATTATTGGCAATACAATCCACAGCGGAAGTTACATCTGCTACTATCCGCTGTGGTGATTTTATGTTTCACCAGTTTATTCCTCAACCTAGGAACATTATCTGTATCTGCCGCATCGTTAAAAGAAATTCAGCAGCGTGGATATATAATTGTTGCCGTCAAAGATAATTTACCACCCTTGGGATTCAAAGATGAAAGCGGTAAATTACAAGGTTTAGAAATTGAACTCGCGCAGCGGTTAGCAAAAGACTTGTTAGGTAAACCAGACGTAGTAGAATTAGATAAATTAGTAAAATTTAAACCCGTAACCAACTTACAACGACTCAAAGCAGTAGAGAGCGGCGAAGTTGATATGGCGATCGCTAAAGTCACGGCGACTGCTTCACGGGAACGCATAGTCAATTTCAGTGTTCCTTACTACTTTGATGGTGGAGTTATAGCTACAAAAGACACTTCAATTCAAAAGCTAAAGGATTTACAAAACAGTAAAATAGCTGTTCTCAAAAACTCCAGTACCATCGCTTCATTAAAATATTACTTACCAAAAGCCGAATTAGTCGGAGTAAAGTCTTACAGAGAGGCACAAAGATCGATCGAAAATAATCAAGTTGCAGCCTTTGCCGCCGATATGAGCAGCCTCAGCAACTGGATAAAACAAAATCCTCAATATCGGCTGTTAACAACCAAAATCTCAACACAGCCATTATCAGTAGTCATGCCCAAAGGATTGCAATATGACGAGTTGCGACGAAGTGTAAGCCAATTAATCGCCAGTTACATAGAAAAAGGCTGGCTCAAAGAACGTACCATTAACTGGAGTTTACCATAAATAGGGAATAGGAAGGCAAAGCTTATTTGATTGATAAACTCCGTGGCACACTTCTAATAACTAAGCACTAATACCAATTCTGTATGAGGCTCCGCTCAATCGCTCTGACTCTGGAAGAGTCGAGCTACCGAAACAAAGCCCGTCTAAACGGGCTAAATTAGGCACATCTCGATGGAGAAATGGTATAACAATTCGTAATTTTTTCTCACCAAGAATTCTAGTATCCTATATAATTAACTCCCAATAACCGGCGTTGCCTACCTCGCGATCGATCTAGATTTTGAGACATTATATATAACGTCTCAACACGGCTTTTGTGCAACGCCAAATAACCAGTTACTGTTTACTGTTCACTGCTCACTGTTCACTGATAATTGATATGGATAGCAATTTAGCAGTTATTTATCTATCTATTTTAGTCGGCTTGCTGTTTTTCGCAGTTATAAGCGTTTTTCGTGAAATCTTTAAATCTCGCAAACAAGAAGGTTCTTTTTCTAAATTACGTTCCAAATTAACCAAAGAATCTGGTTCCGTTGCAGAATATTACCAATTAGCTAGTATCTATTCTCAGAAAAAATTGTTTTCCCAAGCTGTTACCCTCTTTCAAAAAGCAATCAAAACTGCACAAGCATCAGAAGAAAAAGATGCTCAAACAGAAGATTATATCACCTTAACTTACAACGGTTTAGGTTATGCTTACTTTGCTCAAGAACAGTATGACTTAGCAATTCGCAATTATAAAGAAGCCTTAAAAAGACAACCGGAATACGTCACAGCACTTAACAATATCGCTCATGCTTATGAGAAGAAAAAGTTAAATGCTCAAGCTTTGGAAAATTACGAAAAAGCGTTAGAACTTGATTCTAAAAATGCTGTGGCGAAACGTCGCGCTCAATCTTTAAGAAGATTGGTTACGGCTTAAATTACCTCACCCCCTTCCCCTCTCCTTATTAAGGAGAGGGGTGGAAGTTCTATATTAATTCATGTAGGGTGCCCTGCGGCTCTAATTATTTTGGATAAATAAATATATATATCGGATGCCGCAGGGCACCATCATTTCCGATTTTTTAGCATACTCCTCATCTTTTATAGCCAAAAATGAGGAAATTTGATGAGGAGGGAAGTAGAATTAAATTGAATTATATGTTGAAACTAAATTAATTCTTGTAGGGTGCCCTGCGGCTCTAATTATTTTGGATAAATAAATATATATATCGGATGCCGCAGGGCACCAT
>JBCBQE010000929.1:0-3003 GCA_039820385.1 Cyanobacteria bacterium J06635_10 | reverse complement strand
GTAAAGCTGGTATTTTCGGAGGATTTTGACTAAAACGTGATTTGATTTCATCTGCGATACGGTTTACCTGCAAATAGTTGTGGAAAACTGGCATCAAACAACAAGGGTTTTCTTCCCAAATACCCAATCCTTTGAGCATTTCTAATGATGGTAAGGGTAATTTACCCGCTTCTGCTAACCCGGAAACTAAGTTTGCTTCTACCGAGTGGATGTGGTAACATGCTCGTGCTTCTGGAAACAAGGTATATATACACTGATGAATAGATGTTTCCGCTGAAGGTTTTAAATTAGCTGAAGATTCCACTCTTCCATCTGGATAAATACGAACAAAATCAGTAATTGTTAACTCTCCTTTCGAGCATCCACTAGCTGTAATCCAAAAGCTGCCATCGGATAAACGAGTCGAGATATTTCCGGCAGTTCCCACCATCCAACCCTGTTGGTAAAAACGAGATGCAGCCTTGATTAACTCAATACGAGAGTCTACTAAAGTTGTACTTTGCATAAATGTAAAACTTACTTCCGCTTTTGTTATAGGTAGGGGGCGTATTTCAATAAATTTATTCCAGGGAATATACGGTTTTGAATATTCCTCTGATACGCAATCTAAACGATCGCCAGCAAATATTGGTACTTGCAGCGACATATTTAAATCGATTACTGAATCACCTATAACAATTTTCTCATCAGGTGGATACTTTTCCATCACCTGAACTTTCTCAACTAATAGCTGCCCTAAATCGCTCTGTGCCTGGAAGGCGTATCGCTACACTTAGGAAGCCCACCTATTAGGAGTTTTGATTTTTTTAACTCCTAACTCCGCGAGCTCAATCACAGACGTAGCACTGCTACGTCTCTACAACTCCGCTAACCTTTTATTTTTCTTTTCCCTACCTGTATATTGGGGAACCCAACCTTCTTTACCAATAAAATAGCGTATTGCCTTAATCCGGCGATTTTGTGTTAAATAAAACCAGTGTTCGCATCCGGCAGGTACGTTAATATATTCTTCTGGCTGCACTGTCAGTTCGACTTGACTTCCATCTGGACGTACAAAACCAAATATTCCTTCTCCATCGATGATGTAGCGTACTTCATCATCTGCATGAGTATGTATGCTGTCAAATTTCTTCAACATTTCATCTAGATTGGAAATTCCTGGATGTAGAACTATTAAATCCCTTTCTTGATAACCTGCTGTTTGCTTCAATTGCTCGAAATATCTGTCTAAGCTTTGTAGTACTTGTTCTTTTTCGTTGTCATCTAAACTTTCTTGTGCCAGATGAGAATTTAATTGCTGATTTTCCCCGATTGCCCAGTGACGAAGTTGAATATTTAATGGGGCTAATTCTTCACTAATGGATTGCAAATCGCTATAAACTGTTCCATCTTCTAATTCTAAAATCGCCATTATTTCCTTCCTGTAATTAATAATTGATCCTTGACAATTGATCTATAGCCCATCTAAAGAGCTAGTAATAATTTTTAATTGGTAAAATGTATTTCTGCTTACATAAATTAGGATATCATCCAACCAGGTTTTCCGGAATAAATAAGGTTTATTTAATCCATATAAGTAAATAATTAAGAGTTTTTATTTTCAATTGTTTAATTAACCATTACTCCCTCGAATATATTACCTTGACAATAGTAAAAAAAAGGATTTGTAGCGAATGGGCATCTATTGAAAAATTAGTCTAATATGTCAGTAAAGAGCATTCACATTTCTTAACAACAGATAAATCTAATGCTTTCACCAGCTTTATGTCATCGCCCTGTCAGTCAGTGGCTTGGAATTAAATCAGCAATTATTGAGTGGTTAATGACTCCAATTTTAGTCGTATTACCGCTCTTATTTTTGATTTTCTTGCCTTGGATTCTTCCTAAGTTTCGTTGGAAACGTTTATGGAGTAGCTTCGGAACTTTCTTACTGGTAACTTATATCGGCTTTCAACTTCCTTTAATTACATCTGTGGCAAATAAAGGTTTAGTTGCATTTGTTCCTCCAGATAGAGGTCAAACTGCAGATGCAATTGTAGTCTTAGGACGTGGAGAATTATTTAGAAATTCGAGAGTTAAAGTTGCAGCAAATCTTTGGCAATCGCAAAGAGCACCTTTAATTTTCGCCAGCGGCTATGGTGATGGAACTGAAATAGTTAATCAATTAGAGAAAAGAGGTATCCCCCAAGAAGCACTTAACGAAGAACATTGTTCTCGAACTACTAAAGAAAACGCTTTGTTTACCGCATCGCTACTGCAACCACAAGGAGTTAAGCGAATTTTACTCGTAACAGATCCTCCTCATATGTTGCGATCGCTCTTAACATTTCGCAATGTCGGGTTTGAAGTGATTCCTCATAAAAGCAAGGTTCCTCATTTAACTCAAACTAGAAAAGCAATGATGATGTTTTATGAGTACTTGGGCTTAGTTAAATATGGTTTAGAAGGAGAATTGGTTCCTCAAAATATGGCGAAACAAGAACAACCGCCAATTGTAGCGCAACAGTTAGAGAATAGAGGCTAAAGGTAATTAATCTTAAACTTCATATAGCCAATTAATATATTTCTCCTCGGGGTGCACTCTTTGATTGTGCCTTGTTTTATTTTATCTGCCAACCTTCTACTCCTAACTTCTAACTCTTCACCATTGACTATTCCTCAGTTGCAAAAAATGGTATCCTGTACGATTAGTCTGTTTTAGTACAAGAGAACTATCAATCCGAGATATATGTCCGATTTAATTTTGTTTTGGCATCGTCGCGATTTACGAATTTCTGATAATACCGGAATTGGAGCAGCATTAGAAAAAAGTCGTAAGGTGGTGGGTGTTTTCTGTCTCGATCCTAATATTCTCAAGGGGGATGATGTTGCAGCCGTTAGAGTGACTTATATGATTGGCTGTTTGCAGAAACTCCAGGAAAGATATGCTCAAATGGGTAGTCAATTGTTGATACTTTGGGATAATCCCGTAACAGCAATTCCTAAATTAGCAGTGACTTTAGA
>JBCBQE010000928.1:0-3012 GCA_039820385.1 Cyanobacteria bacterium J06635_10 | reverse complement strand
GCAAATACTATTACTGACTTTACCAGTGGTGAAGATGTAATTGGGATTGCTGGTTTAGGAATTAGTTTTGCAGATATCAGTATTACTCAACAGGAAGATAATGCTTTGATTGCTATTAATGGAGTAGATTTAGGAATTTTGCAAGGGATTAATGCTAATAATTTAAGTGTTGATAACTTTGCTTTTGTTTAATTTCCATTTGTATATGATATTATTTCGCCGAATTTTTAATATAGAGTGAAATACAGGGAGACGTTGCAGTGCAACGTCTTTCAGTATTTGTAGCTTAATAAATGCAGGTGATAGTTTGCTTAAACACTTATCACATTTAAGTAATAAGTAAGTCGGCACAAATAAACCCAACCATGTTACAGAATCTAAATTCCCTTAATAACCATTATCTTATTCCCTATTCCCTTATCCTAATTTATATTTTCAAAGCCTCGCTACTTAAGTAACGAGTAATAAATAATGAGTATTCACTCGTTATAAAGGCAATAACCGCGATCTTTTCAATCGGGTTATATAGTAAGTAATCAACTGGACTTGATATAATTAGTAACAGGTAATAACCAAGTTTTGACCATAGTGGCTCCTCTAATAAGCAATTAATCGGACTTGATATCATAACTTTCTTTTATCTTTTAGCTAAAAGCCTCCAACACCTTTGTCGTCAGAAATTACTTTTTTAAATAAAAATTGAGATGTAACTTTATTAACTATAGTTATGAAGAAGATACTGGTACACTTCTATTGGGATTTAGTGTCGAATAGCAACGATTACAACCCTATTCTTAAACAATTACAAGGTATCAGTAATAGCATTGAAACAGAAAAAAATATTACTTGTATTAACTGAATTTCCCCCTAGTATTGGTGGAATGCAAACACATGCTCTATATCTTTCTAATTTTCTTGCCGAACAGAATTACGATATTGAAGTCGTGACTTATCGTATTGGTGCAGGTGAGAAAGAGAGCATACAAAAAGTTGATAGTCAACTCAATTTCCCCGTGCATCGGATTCTCAGCCGACTGGGATTTTGGTACAGCATCAAAATCTTGAAAGATTTGATTGCCGAAGTTAAGCCAGAGTTAGTTTATTGCTCTAATGTATTTTATGGTGTTCTAAAATACGAAATTGATATTCCGATCGTATGTCGTTCAGTTGGCAATGATATCTTGCGCCCTTGGATTGCCTACCCTTTTCGATATGCAAGTCACTGGTTAGCAAATCCCCTGTTTGAATATAAAGCGTACAAATACTTTAAGAAGTTGAAAACGCCTACTGTCATTGAAGCTATATTAAGGAAACAACGCTTTGATTTGGCATATCATTCAGCGCGTAGTATGAATTTTATTATTGCTAACAGTCATTTCACAGCACAATTACTGCAAGAAGTAGGGGTAAAATCAGAACAAATTCATGTTGTAGTAGGTGGCGTTGATACTCATCGCTTTACCCACCAGAAACATTTAAATAAGGAAGCATTGCGTCAAGAATATTCAATTCCTGAAGATGCCTTTGTAATTTTAACTGTCTGTCGCTCGGTGCCTAAAAAGGGAGTGGAATTTCTATTGCAAGCATTTAAAGAAATTACACATCAGATAGATAACGCTCATTTAGTCATCGTTGGAAATGGACGATATAATCGACGTTACAAAAAACTGGCTTCTTCATTAAAAATCAGAGAAAATGTGACTTTTACTGGTTGGATAGATCACTTAAAAGTTCATCAATTCTACAAGCTTTCTGACTTGTTTGTGCTTGCTAGTTATGTCACTTTTAATCCGATTACAGGAATTCGAGATGCAGAGACAATGGGAAGGGTTTTGTGTGAGGCTAATGCCGCAGGTTTACCAGTCTTAGCTTCACGCTCGGGAGGAATTCCTAGTGTTATCGAGCATGAGAAAAATGGCTTACTATTTGAGCCAGAAGATATGCAAGATTTTCTCCAACAGTTTAAGATTTTGTATCAATCAGAGATATTACGAAATTCTCTGGTAGAAAATGGGTTAGAGATTGCCCAAAAAGAATTTGATTGGACTGTGGTAATGGAGAAACATATTCAAATATTCAATGCTGTACTAGGTTCTTAACACGATTCGCCGTTCCTTTGGATATCTCTTGTCTTGAAAATTTATACTTAATCCGTTTGGCATATTTTTTTGTAGGGTGTGTAGTTTAGAACAAATCTGAACGTAGTAATAAGATATAAGAGCGTCACGCACCAACGAGTTACTATAGAGTAAGGATTAATAAGTAAGGAGTAAGGAGTAAGGAGTAGTAGAATACGCGCCATCTTTTCAATAGGGTTATATAGTAAGTAATTAGCCGGACTTGATATTACAAGATAAATTATTAAGTAATGACTCACAAGCGGTCAAAAATACTTGTAATGCAAGCAAGAATTCAAAGGGGTTTTGTTTTTACTTTCGCTACAAATGGGATTAAAAGACCTAACCCCTCCATATTTTCTCGGATTGTTTTTCAAAAATCAAGTCGGATAATATAGTTAGATTTCTTTGAAGGTACTGAATATTGTTAAGACGAAAGTTTATAAAATTCACATATTTGATAACTGGAGGATTTATATTAGGTTGTAATTCTCCCAGGGTAAAGGGTTCAGAAAATAAGTCATTAAATAGGTCATTCATAATGCCAGAAGAAAGTAAACCTCATGAAAGGACATGGATGTCTTTTGTCGCAAATGATTATATATGGTCAAAGCGTCAAATACCAGAAGTCAAGAGGAATTTGGCTTTAATAGCAAGAACGATTGCTAAATACGAACCTGTATCTATGCTTGTGAACCCTGATAACTATGAAGAAGCAATTTCTCTTCTTAAAGGATTAAATTCACATAATTTCCCTATTGAGTTAGTAGAATTTGTCACGGATGATTTATGGTTAAGAGACACTGGACCTACTTTTGTCCGAGGAAGTGATGGAAAAAAATATGGTATAAACTTCAATTTCAACGGATGGGGTAATAAGCAAGGATATTCTCAA
>JBCBQE010000927.1:0-3013 GCA_039820385.1 Cyanobacteria bacterium J06635_10 | reverse complement strand
CTCTGAGACTATCAAAAGTTTTTAATAATTCTGATTTATCTAGAACGATAGTCTTCATGGGAGGTAACTCTCCCATAATATCAGGCAAGCTAAAATAACCAATGTCAAATTCTACATTTTTTAAAACAGTTTTTAATTGTAGTTTTTCCTTAATTTTACTGATAGCTGTTTTAATTTTTTTCTTGATATAACTACCAAAATTTAGCTTCGGTGGAGTAGATGCTGCAAATAAACCTTTAGCATTTGAAGAGAAGTAAATACCAACACTATCTCCATAACAAATTTTTTCGGCCGATTTATAAGTATTTATCAGAAGTTGATGCCCAAACTGCCAGTTGCGGCACAGATAAATTTCATCAGCAGAGTCAGTACCAACTAATTGATGCACTATACCGTAGATTTTTCTCGGAGATGAAGTTGCTAACTGATTAGATATAGCATCGATTTGAGTCGGATTTATATAACTAATAGCTTTCCATTCATGGACTAATTGAGCCATTTTCTTGATAAAATTGGCAAATTCCTCAATTTGTCCTGGAGGAGTATAGAGATCGTAGATAACAAGGTAGTCTTCATATTCTTGATTAAAGTTTTTCTGCTCTTTTTGCCGATAGTTAAGAACAGATAGAGCAGTAACAAACTGAATACTACCTTGACAGGTGATAATTCGTTTAACGAGTTGGTGATTACTCATTTTTGATTAGAGATGCCTGAATTTTAGTGTTTGTTTGAGAATTCAACAAGAGATTGCAAATCTCTCGGACACATCCCTGACCCCCTGCTAGTTTGGTAATATAGACAGCACAGGCTTGATTTTCTGGCATTGCATCAGCTACCGTTAAGGGACAACCTACAGTATCCAAAACTGGCAGATCGACAATATCGTCACCGACATATGCTACTTGAGAAAGAGAGATACTTAAATTTTCACAAAGTTCCTTAACAGTTGTTAACTTGTCTTCAATCCCAAGAAAGGCGTGTTTGATACCCAGTTTTTTAGCTCTATGCAGTACGGCGGCAGATGTACTAGTGGTAATTATAGCTACCTCAATCCCAGCCTGCATTACAAGCTTGATCCCCTGTCCATCTTTAACATTAAATTTTTTTAACTCTTCCCCACTTTCTGTGTAGTAAAGTCCGCCATCGGTTAAAACACCATCTACATCCAAAGCTAAAAGTTTGACTTGGGATAAACAATTTTTCAGTTCATACTGAGAAATACTTTTCATGGTCAATATATAAAAATAAACATGTGGGATTCACATTTACAGAGCAACTAAATCAACAGTTTCTAAAGCATTACGAACGCTGATAATTCCCTTGAGTACACTTTCAAGTTGAGCTAAAGGCACCATATTGGGGCCATCACTGGGAGCTTCATCAGGATTTTCGTGGACTTCCATAAATAGAGCATCAATACCAACTGCGGCTGCTGCCCTTGCTAGGTAAGGTACAAACTCTCGTTGTCCGCCAGATTTATTTCCCTGTCCCCCTGGCATTTGTACGCTGTGGGTGGCATCGAACACTACAGGATAGCCAAATTCTCGCATTTGAGGAAAAGAACGGAAATCAACTACTAGGGTGTTATAACCGAAACTAGTGCCTCGTTCCGTCAACAAAATATTCTTAGCTCCTGCTGCTTCTAATTTCTTGACCACATTTTTCATATCCCAAGGCGCAAGAAATTGACCTTTTTTGACATTAATTGCCCTACCTGTAGCAGCAGCAGCCAAAAGTAAATCAGTCTGGCGGCAAAGAAAGGCTGGAATTTGGAGAACATCGACTACTTGAGCAACGGGCGCTGCTTGGTGACTTTCGTGAATATCGGTTACTACGGGAACACCAATCTTATCTTTGACTTTCTGAAGAATTTCTAATCCTTTTTCTAAGGGCTGCCCTCGGAAGGAATTAATAGAAGTCCGATTTGCTTTATCAAAAGAAGATTTAAAGATAAAGGAAATATTTAGGCGATCGCATACTTTGCGAATCTCCTCGGCCATCTTTAAAGTAAAATCTTCTGATTCAATCACGCAGGGACCACCAATTAAGGTTAGTTTACAATCATCGCCAATGAAAAGTGTATCGGTAATTTGAGTGCGAGTCATTTGTTTTGGTACCTTGTAAATGCTTGTATAGTCAGTCAAAGTAATAAAATTTATTTGTTAACTATTGAGAATTGATTCTTTATTTTTGATAAAACTCTTCTCCCTTTTCTTTCTATCATGTAATAAGATACTAGAGTTTTATTCGCAGTACAATAATCTTTCATCAATCTTTTTGCTTTCCCTTGAAAATGCAAAGAATTAAATTTGATATCTTTCCCAGAATCAAGATGCCTACAGAATGGTTTACCATCAACCCAAAAAATATTTTTTATTCCATTATGCATTTCAAACCCGTGTGAAGCATTTATATTGCCGTCGTAGACGGAATCGTTGATTATATCAGATGTTTGAGCTATTTTATCAGTATTTCTTTGGTAGTACTGATTTAATAAAGTCATATCACAAATACCACCAGGTCTCGATTTTTTCTCCTCCCATAATGACTCTAAAATTTTGAATAAAGATGGTTTTGTGTAAAAATCTATCAAAAATTGACAAAATTCTTCTATCCCTTCTAATTTAATAAAAGAATTATGCCCAGAGCCTTTTCTAGACACAGTAAAATCAGAATGATCAAATTTTTCTTGTTCTTCTGAAATATTGGCATATAACAGAATATCAGAATCTATATGTACGCATTTTTTTATTTGGTTTTTTCTCATAAAATCTCTTAAAATAAACCATCTTTGAAAACAGAACATTTCAAACAATAAATCATTACTGCTCATATGTTTGTCTGTATATATTTTTTCAAATTCTTTAGCCCCCTCACAATAAAGATTAAAATCTTCATGATGAATAAATCTCAAATATTTATTAATATTATCTCCCAGTAAAAATATATCTGAACCAGGATTTAATTCTTTTGCTTGAGCTAAACTATATATTAAGTAAGGAGGGTTTATTTG
>JBCBQE010000926.1:0-3019 GCA_039820385.1 Cyanobacteria bacterium J06635_10 | reverse complement strand
TGTGTTGTTGGCGAAGTGTGATGAATCCAACCACACCACCACAGTTTTCGGGAGGGCAACCTCCTTTGCCTGCGGTACATACTGACAATACTCGATGGCTTTCTTCGGGTAAAATGGCTTCTACTCTAATTTGATGCCGCCACCAGTAACGCCATGTACCCATTGCTGCACTGCGGCTAAAGTGATATTCGTATAAAAACTTCTCTTTTTCTCTAAAACCGAATGACCCAAGTTTTACTTCTTCTGCACGGTCGCTAAATGTGGTGCAACGCGGTTGTCTAATCCCATAATACTTACCATGAATGAGAAAATGATGCAGATGTGCATTTTCCCACCCCATCGCTAGTTGAACTGTGTAATGTAAATCTTCTATCGTATGGTCGCTGCTGACAAGTACTCTTCTCCAAATTGTTGGTGTAATAGTGAGTAGTAATATTTTTAACTGATAAATAACTGGTTCAGAAGAATTAGACATGGGGTTATCTTACAGCTTTATATACCCCACCTCCCCCGAAATTTTTCGCTCTCCATTAACAAGAGAGCGATTTTTTTCGGGGGAGATGGGGAGATACATCCCAAAACTATTAATTGATGGAAGATTCACCCAAAAAGGACTACATAACTGAAATTAAGATACTTGCCAAAAACAAAGTACTATCACGACCGCTAAAAGTGCGGAAGACTCCAAAATTTTTCGCTCTCCTAATAGAAACAAAAAAGAATTACCATCCTTTACGTTTTCTATTATCTGTATGTCTTAAACCTTTTGAGTTTGTGGTTAAACTTTTGCCGTTGAAGTAGTAAAGTCCATGAGGTTTAATTTGTCTTTTTGTTATTGGATACTGCTGGATACGTTTTGCATTATAAAAACCTCCTATCATACCAGAATTAAATGCAGGCTGACCTGCAAGTATAAATTCTTCACCATATACCTTGCATATGCAAAAACCACCATTCTCTTTGATTGTTTCAGCCTTTATATATCGAGTACAACCTGGACTTATAATACCTCCATCGTGACCTAATTTCTTCCCATTTTTACTAAAACAAATAATCCAAACACTGAAACCGCTTGAATTCACTATCAAAGCCATAATAATTTATTTCAACCTCAAAATAATTAGATATACTCTTGACAATTTAAAATTGCAGTCATTCCTGTCTACTGCAAAATAATAAAAAAGTAAGTTCCGGATATTGACAGAACTTACTTCTTCTCAGAAAGTTACCATCCGCACAACATTTTATTAGTAAACTTTCCACCTGGTTTAAAACACCATTTATTTCTTTTTTCAGATAGTGTCCATACACTATCAAATCTAGTTTTTGTGACTGCTAATCCTGTAGAATAGTAAGTTGTAGAGTTCATACCAACATCTAGTTTAAGACCAAGATTGTCGATAAAAATATTTTTGTATTCCAAACCCGCACCAGCACGATTGTTGTTGGATTGTTTAATATTTAACCTATCTGGCACATTAGCTCCGGACATATATGCCACAACTATATAAATAGGATAATCTCCGTAATGGTCTCTATTAATATATCGAGCATAGCCTGGATATATTGAAGGATCGTGTTGGTCAAACTTTAAACCATCGGCTCTGTATCCTACAAATTGTACTTTGCGAGGTGTTTGATTTATGAAAACTGCCATTTTTTGTACCCTGTATATCAAAAATTACGGTTGGTTAGAATCAAGCATGATTGAGGGGTTATTGAGGCGTACAGCGCCTCAATAAAAAGAGGATATCAATCTACACTTAGATTGATATGTGTTTAATAAATCTCTCCAAAATTCGTTATATTACTAAAATATCTTCTGGATACATGCTAAATCAAACAGAGCTAAAACTATCTTGAAAAAGGTGCTTTGGCTTTTAATATAAGGGTTTCAACTTTGGGGGGTGATTAAAATAGTTTCGGATACCCTATAGTTTTTTTTCTATTTTTTAGTTCGTGTTGGTGATTTACAAACCTTTTAAACCAATAAGCACGATGAGTGATAATCAAATCCATTAAGTACTTGAGCAAAATTAATTGGGTATTTGTCATTGCGAGTTGAGCAAAGTGAAACGAAGCAACTGCAACACTCTGGGATGATCCACAGCTTCGCTGAATGCTTCGCTGTCGTATGTCCTGTCGGACACGCTGCGCTAACGCTGTCGGACACAATTAATTTTGCGTACCCACTTAATATTGATATTTTTTCCCTGTCTTAATTGATATCAAGTCAAAAGTCTTCAATTTCCGTTGTTAATTCGACAGGAAGAGTTTCATCTACTTGGGATGGAAGACTTCTAGGTTGCTCGATTTGAGGAATTGTAAGTTGCTCAAATTGAGGAATGTTATCTAAAGCTTTCATTAACAAATTGTTGCTATTTTTTTCTCGTTGAATCTGACTATTATAAGATGCAACTATAATGCGTTCTAAACTCTGGAATTTTATTAAGTCACTTTGGGTAGGATTTTCTTTAAATATATGCTGCATCTTATTAATCAAATCTTTCCTCAGTTCAGATTCTTCGTGGCTTGTTTTACGTGAGTTGCGAATAAAACCATCAGTTTGATGTATTATAAATTTTTGGTACTCATTTCTTTGTTGATGCTGTTTGCATTTGATTTCATAAGACTTTTCAATAGCATACATTTGTACTTCATGTTCAAGTTTTGCTTTGACCTCTTCCGATTCAATTTCTCTAAGTCTAACTTTAGACTTTTGAGATTCTATGGAGAGATTAACAAAAGAAGTAATTACTTGAGTTAAGTTATCGGCTATGGAGATAGCGAGTTGAGTTTGGTTATCTGATAATGATAAATTTGGAGATTTTTCTGAATTGGGTTCGGAGTGAGATGTGTTAGGAGGTACTATTTCCGGAGTAATAGTTTCAAATTTCTGAATTGGTTTCATGTCCTTAGTTGTTTCCATATAACAAGCGATTAGCCATTTGAGCTTAAAAACCAGTTTACCAGTACATAACTAACAATATTAATTCAGAAAATGGAACCAATTCAGAAT
>JBCBQE010000925.1:0-3020 GCA_039820385.1 Cyanobacteria bacterium J06635_10 | reverse complement strand
TTGTTCAGTCAGACTGAACAAATTCACCAAAGTTAATTTGCTGTTTATACTCATCGCTTAACTCATATCCAGGAGGACCTAATTGATATCCAGGAGGGACTAAACCTACCCACCTCAAGTCAATACCTTCTTCGGTCATTCCCTCGCGGAGAAGACGATAGACGGTTTTTAATCCTCCTGTGTGGGGTATTGGTATTCCGCAAAAAGCTATTTTCATATATGATTGAACTTCACTTTAGATTTAAGCCAATGAGTAGTCCATTTTCTGTAATTCCTCACCTGCTATGGTGTTAAAAATTGCGACATCTTGAGCACTCATTTTTTCTCGCCATTGACCAACTGTTCGATTGGAAATCTTCTCATTGAGACGTTCATGTCCAGTCTCAGAAACCATTTGAGTCTTCGAGTAATTATTAGGAGTCAGCTGATCTATTTCTAAAGATTCTTCAAGAAACGTCATGACTTCTGTCATTACGATTTCAGGATTAGAACATAACTCCTCGTACCTAATGAGTTTGACACGCTCTTGTTGTGTAGCGTTCAAATAAGCTCCTACAGACTTCCTCCAAATTTCTCCATAAAGAGGTACAGTATTTACCTTAACTTTTGGATTCCGAAGAGCAGATAAATAACCATCTCTACCATCACGAATCATAAAGACAACTTTTGCCTTAGGGAATCTCTCTAGTAAAAAATTTAATCGCAACGCATGTTCAGGTGTTTTTTCAACATAACGAGAAGCATTCTGAGCAGTAACTATTTCAGTCGCTATTCTATCAAACAAATCCACCATATCAGTAGCTGAAGTAATCAGCTTCCTCATCGTCTTATCATCAATTTCCGGATATGTAAGATCTGTAAAGTTCCTTCGGAAGAAGAAGCGAGTTCCTTCTCCATCAATCCCTGCTATATTAGAGTGTGCTCTTAACATTGAAACCATTAAAGTTGTACCGCTGCGGGGAGGACCAACTACAAATATATGGTTAGCTGTTGACGTTTTGCGAATCCAGTTAAATTTAAGATTTCGCAGCAAAAATATGGGATTGCTCAAAGCTTTGCGAATTCTTAAGCTTGTAAAACCTCGATTAAGTGATGGTTCTAGCATTTCGTTAATATCCCTTTTTAAATCAGCTTTCACACCTGAGAATAATTTTTTTCCCTGTCTCTAAAGCAGTTTCCCAAAAATCGTTGGATGCAGCTTTAGTCGGCGACGCGTCTCCCATGCTAACAATATATTCCAGACCATAAAACTCGTACCTGTTGCTAAAGCTGCCCCTTCAATGCCAAATCTAGGAATCAGTATTGCATTGAGAGAAACATTGATTCCTGCACTAATCATGACTCCAATAGCTGCGACCTTCTCATTTCCAGTCATTACTAAAAGAGCACCTACTGGTCCCATGGCGACATTGAAAAGCTGAGCAACGGCTAACACATTTAAAGCCGTCGCACCTGAAGCATACTGCCGACTGTAAAGTAAGCTCAATAATCCACTACCGGAAAAAATATAGACAAGGGCAATTAGCAATGAAATTATGAAAACCAATCTGCTTGTACGTGTGATCAGTACCTGCAATCTTTTCATCTGCCCAGAAGCAAAAAATTCAGAAATTAAAGGTCTTACTGGAACGAGAACGGCTCCCAATGCAAAGTTCAAAAGAAAAGCTAAACGTGTAGCTGCATGGTAAATTCCTACACTCTCTGAACCTGCGGAAATGCCTAACATTAAAATATCTGCTTGATTATTGATTGTATTCATTTCAGCCATAAGGACAAGTGATAATCCTGCCTTCAGCCATGTCATTGCTTCAATAGTTGGTTTATATTCAGATATCTCCTTCAATTTCAGAGAATTGTGAGTGAAACCCAGTGCTAGTACTAAAGCAACAACAGCAGAGATAATCTTGATTCCAATTACAGAATCAATTTCTAAATCACTTATAGGAATGAAAGCCCAAATCGTACCCAAAGTGACAGCAAATAATAGGAAATTGACTAAAAGGGGGATAGAGCCTAAAACAATTCTCTTTAAACCAGTTTGAATAGCACCTGATACACCCAAACAGGATTGAATAGGCAGGAGCAATAGCGATAGTAGAAAATAGGGAAATAGTTCCCATTCTTTTCCTGGATATACTGTTATAATCAGCGTGACCATTGCAGCAATAGCCAACGAAGAGAGAATAACCGATATATAAGAGAATCGGATTATCCCCCGGATTCTGTCTAATCGATTGCTTCCAGATGAACTGACTACTTCGCGTGTAATCACCTGTGCTAGACCCAACCCAGCTGGAACGTTTAACAACCCACTCCAGCCTATAATATACTGATATGCTCCGTAATCTTCAACACTGAATAGTCGAGCAAGTAAAATGCTGATAAGAAAGCTGAGTCCGGTGGTTGATAAACGAGCGAATACTGACCATCCGGCTCCTCTGATTATAAATCCTCGCAGTCCCCCCTTAGAAGACCTCGAAAAATTCGAGCTACTGCTATCAGGAGAGCCTATGGAGTGTTTTTTTTTGAACAATTTTGACAGTAAACTCATCCCTTCCTGAGTAGCAATTAACTATAGGGCTTATAAGCACTAAAAGACTCGATTAAAACAACTTTTACACGAGCGATAAAAAGCTAGGGTTTGAAATTGCTGTATTATCGTTGGCAATGAATTAATTGCTGTTGTTTCTGTGTCATTTTAATCATAAATACTTAAGTTAAATTACTTAAGAAAGATGAAAGATACAAACCTTTACTAGGTATATTTTTCTTTCTCCATTAGACTAACATTCTCAAATAAATTAACAAGTGTTTTAAGATACTTTTAATTTTTTTTTAGACTTACTTAAAAATAATCTAATTACGTCCGGGAAGGGCGATGAAACGCGAAAATGAAAGCGACAATGCCCCTTCCCAAACATTGAAATTGCCTCCTTATAACACGTTTCGATCGCAATGACTAATAAGCGTAAGTCCTATTTTTGATTCTTTCTTGAGTAAATTTCCCCCTCTTGTGCAGG
>JBCBQE010000924.1:0-3025 GCA_039820385.1 Cyanobacteria bacterium J06635_10 | reverse complement strand
CGCGACTGACGCGAAGGATAGCGAAACAGACCCGTAGGGATAGTTCTAGCCATCATCACTACATTTTTCACCTTGACTGGATAATCCCAATCAATCTGCGATCGCTGTGCCACATAAGCAACTTTATTCAATTGCTGCTTGAGGGGATTACCTCTAAAAGTAACTACACCACCAGTTGCTGGAATTAAATCCAACATCGCTTTAATCATGGTGCTTTTACCTGCTCCATTTGGTCCGAATATACCGACTAATTGACCAGGCTCTAAATTAAAGTTAATTTCTCTGAGTGCGTAATTACCTCGATAAGAAACCGACAGGTTTTTGACTTGCAACATCACGCAAAAAACCTCATGGGTAAAATAAATGAAAATAATTCTCTATAAATTTAATCTATATTAATCTAAAGTAATTGAGAAAGTATATAGTTAACATTTTCCTTAATTATTGGTTAAATCATAATATTTTTTTACTGCGATTATTAATTAAAGTTTAGGTTATAATTTACTCAAAATCATATAAATTAAGAATTGTATTAAAATAAATTTTCTTTTTGCAGTTATTTAATACTTCATAACAAAGCATATTTGGATAAAAATCTAGCCATATAAATAAAAAAATCTTAAAATTTTACAGTTGTATTGAAAAATCTTCTCAATTGTTTTGATATTCTATATCATAAATGATATTCACAGTATATTTCCAAAGGTAAAGTGATAAAATTACTACAAACTAAATCTCGCAAACTTGTGAGTATGGCTGCTTTGAGTGCAATCGTAATTTTGACTGGATGTAACTCTAGTGAAGGCGAAAACACAAGCCAAACAACAGGTGATGATGGAAAACCAAATGTTGTTGCTTCCTACAGCGTCATCTGTGACATGGTAGAAAAAATTGGTGCTGACAAAATTGACAGCAATTGTTTAATAGACTACGACCAAGACCCCCACACCTACGAAGCTAAACCCTCAGACCGTAAAGCAATTGAGGATGCAGATGCAGTATTTTATGCAGGGTTAAACTTTGAACCTTCCATTGTCGAGATGTCAGAAGCGACCAAAACCCCAGCACCAAAAATTGCTCTGCATGAAAAAGCAACTAAAGATGTGATTCAAGTTGACGAAGACGGAGAAAAAGAATCAGATCCTCATGTTTGGCATGATATTAAGAATGGCAAAGAGATGGCGAAGTTAATCGGCGATACTCTAGCCCAGATTGATCCGGATAATGCTGATACTTACAAAACCAATGCGGAAAAATACAATACCAAATTAGATCGACTCGATGCTTGGATTAAACAGCAAATTGCTTTAATTCCAGCAGACAAGCGTAGGTTGGTCACAACCCACGATGCGATGAGCTATTATGCGAGAGCTTACGGTTTAAAAGTAGAAGGAACATTATTGGGACTTAATACAGAAGAACAACCCACCGCAGCTAAGGTCAAGGAACTCTCTGAGGAAATCAAATCCAAAGGTGTTCCCACTGTTTTTGCAGAGTTAACTGCTAATGACAAAGTGTTGAAAGTAGTTGCTAAACAAGCAGGGGTTGAAGTCACAAAAGAGCCATTAATTGCTGACGGTATCGGTGCAAAAGGAACTCCAGAAGGAAGTTACACTGGTATGATTGAGTATAATACTTGCATCATCGTCAAAGCTCTTAGCGATAAAGAATGTAAGCCGTTTGAGTAATCTTAGGGTTCTTTAAGGGACTTCCAATAAATAAAATATCCAACCGTCGGTTCATCCTACAAGGCTGAACCGCCAGTAGTTACCGGTTTTGCATTAACGCGCTTCTACGCGTTAACGCAGTGGGGCGGGCCACACAGACGCGCTTGTGCCTCCTGACTTCTAAGTCGGCAATCGACAGTTGGCAGTTGGCAGTGTAAAAAGACACAAGACTTAGCTTATTGGTGGTGAAGCAATTGTTTGATTGGGACTGCCTTCTGCCTTCTTCAATTATTGCTCGTCCCTAAATAAGTCTTTATCTTTCGTCGTTTAAAAAAAACGGGAACGACGATGCAAAATCACCCACATGACAACGGGAGTCCCAATCAAAGCAGTAACGGAGTTTAAAGGTAAAACAGTCTCGCTTCCCGGTAACTGGGATACCAAATCTGCAAGCAAAGCCAAAATTGCACCCATCACAGCGACAACGGGAATCAATATTTTATGGTCTACAGTTTTAAACAAATTACGACATAGATGGGGAACCACAACACCCAAAAATCCAATGGGGCCGCAAAAAGCGGTAATCGCACCAGCTAATATTGAAGCACTGGTGATAATCCAAAATCTCGTTTGTTTTACTGCTAAACCCAAAGTTTGAGCTTGAGCTTCACCCAAAAGAATTACGTTGAGGGGTTTTGAGAATAGCAAAGCTATCATTAATCCTAGCAATATAACAGGTGCTAAAATTACCATTTGTTGCCAAGTGACACCACCGAAACTCCCAAATGTCCATTGTAAATATGATTGAATTTGATTATTTTCACTAAAATGCAGCAAAATACTTACAATGGCATTAGTTGCATAACCAAAT
This sequence comes from Cyanobacteria bacterium J06635_10, assembly GCA_039820385.1. Lineage (GTDB taxonomy): Bacteria > Cyanobacteriota > Cyanobacteriia > Cyanobacteriales > Nostocaceae > Rivularia. The sequence continues at coordinate 487 of JBCBQE010000924.1, read as the reverse complement.
AATAATCCTAAAATTAATAGCGTCATGGAATCTGGTACCCGATGCGATATTAATAGTACCATTCCTAATACAACTGCTGCACCTAAACAAGCTGCTATAACTAAAGCTAAATCCCCAATTATTCCCAAATTTTTTAATAATGTACTCATACCAGTAGTATTGGCTGCAAGTACTACAAGGGCAACTCCCAAAGAAGCACCAGAACTAATTCCTAATACAAATGGTCCCGCTAGTGGATTTTTAAAAAGGGTTTGCATTTGTAATCCGCTTACACCCAAAGCAGCACCAGCCAAAGTTGCAGTTAAAGCTTTAGGTAAGCGAAATTTGAGAATAATGGTAGTCCAAGTAGTTTTTTGAGCTTCTCCTCCAAAGAGGATAATAACAACTTGTTGAATAGGAATATTAGCTGAACCGAAAGCTAAATTTGATAAAAAAACAAAAACTAAGCTAATAAATAAAATTGCGATAACAATCAGCTTGTAACTAT
>JBCBQE010000923.1:0-3026 GCA_039820385.1 Cyanobacteria bacterium J06635_10 | reverse complement strand
GACGAAGATTTTATGAAAACAATGGAAGAAATCGATGCTTGGTATGAAGCTGAAATTAACAAAGCTAGGTTAGAAGGCAAACTAGAAGGCAAATTAGAAGGTAAATTTTTAGGTAAGTTAGAAGGTAAGATTGAATCGGCAAGTACTATAATTCGGGCTAAGTTTGGTGCCTCGTCTCTCACGCCACAAATAGTAAGTCAACTCCAACAGTTAAAGGAGCAGCAACTTGATGAATTTACAGTACTCATGTTTAATTGGCAGCAACCTCTTGAGATGGAGGAATGGCTCTCTATGATTGAAAATTCTAAACGCTAATTAATATTATTATTTTAGGTAAATGTGTAAATAGTTTTTTTCGATTGCTCATATTACCACCCTTGGTACTATTGGTGGGGGCTTGTTAGCTGCTGTAGCGCTCAATAGTTTGATGGAATCCTTGATTGAAAAACCATTATGTCATTGTTATTTGGGGAAAGGTGATTAATTAGCAATACCTTTAAATTAGCTGCTGCACTCGTAAGAAGGTAAAATTACTGTACGACATGAGAGCTACGCCAAGGTGCTAAAAAAATTTAAATGGCTCAGTACAAACATGACCGCTTCTTCAAGTTTTATATCCAATCTTTATATAAAACTAAAGGGGAAACTCTACAAAATATTCAAGTCCGTAATGATGAAGACCTAGAAATCGATTTAATGTTTACAGTCGAGCGAGAAAAGTCCGGGTGGCTTTCTGAAAATTTAGGTTTATTCGACTTGTTAATGCAAGAACATTCGACTCTCATTATTGAACATTATAGTTCATATTTAGAAGAAACCGATATTAATAAATCTATTACTAGAAAGAATCTGTACTGGGATAGAAAGCAGAAAGAACTAGTAGAAAACGCCAAAGCCAAATCGGAATTAACAAGTCGAGAGCGACTATCGAAGGAAGCAAAAAAACAAATTGAAAATCAAAATCCATTTACCTGGATTCTCACGGTTAATTGTAGTGAAAAACTATTGATATTATGTGACGCTCAACCAGCAGAAGAATTAGGTGTAGGTGTGTATCGACTTTCACCAATTTTGCGGATGGGAATTGTGATTATCGAGCAACTGGTAGATAGTCCAGAAACGATGTGGTTGAAAATGTTGGGAAATAAAAAAACTGCTCAGAGTGCTTTTGAATCAATCAAGCAGTTATCTCCAGAGCGCAGGGAAAAAAATGATATAATTAGTGCATGTATCAAATACTGTGTTTACCTCAAAGATATACCTACCGATAGCTTAACTCCAGAGGACGAAGATTTTATGAAAACGATGGAAGAAATCGATGCTTGGTATGAAGCTGAAATTAACAAAGCTAGGTTAGAAGGTGAATTTCTAGGTAAACTAAAAGGTAAGATTGAATCGGCAAGTACTATAATTCGGGCTAAGTTTAGCGCTTCGTCTCTCACGCCACAAATAGTTAGTCAACTCAAACAGTTAAACGAGCAGCAACTTGATGATTTTATAGCACTCATGTTTAATTGGCAACAACCTCTTGAGATGGAGGAATGGCTTTCTATGATTGAAAATTCTAAACGCTAATTAATATCATTAAACGCAAGTTACTACAGAAAGCCCTCACTCTTCACACTCTTTTTTTGGCAAAGGTATTAATTAGAAGCAACACCTGTTTTTTTCGCTCCAAAACCCTTACTTAACCCGTAGCGAACAGTCTTAAACTCTACTTGATTATTATTCGGGTTGTAGAGAGTATAAGTCGCTTCCCCTGATTTTCTACCCACATTCCCTACACCTACTACCATACGTGGACTAACGCTGATAGTTTGGTTTGCTGTTTGATTATCAAGGGTAGTTATTCCCGTATCAATCGAACCAGCTTCTAAATTATATTGAAAAGTTGAACCAGAACGAGCGCAAAATAAATTATTTGCTTGCATTCGCGCTACCCGGTCTAACATAATAACTGGAGAAGTTTCCGGAGTTAATGCTTCATCTACAGATACTGTTGTCCCGTGAATTAATAAACAATCCAGCTCAAAGAAACCAAAATCAAGATTTCGTATCCACTCCACAGTATTACGAGAAACATTATTCCACAGTAATTTTACTGTATCGCCACCATATATTTTCAATAAATCCGTAGGTTCTAAAGTTGCCGATAAACCATGCAATATTAAACATTGCTCTTCCCACCAGCCCTTACAAACGAGCGGTGTTAACCCAGACTGCGGCTGACGCAAACGTTCTACGAGCTTCTCAGACTCCGGAGTTGGTCCCACCACATCTCCTAGAATATATAAAGCTTCTATATAACGACTTTGACGTTTAATATCCGCCATCACCGCTTCATAAGCTGCCAAATTACCTTCAATACCGCTTAAAATTGCCCACTTCATAATGATTTTGGATTTTAGATTCTAGATTTTGGATTTAAAGAGTTAGGAGTTAGGAATGAGGAGTTAGGAGTTATATCAATTCCGTTGGCATCGGAATTATATATTTTTGAAACGCAAAGTGGCGCTGAGGTAAGCGCAGAGGGAAGAGTTGGAGAGAGGAAATTTAAATCATTCCGATACAAAGCGAGACGATATTATTTAATTTTGGTTTGGATTTTGGATTATAAAATTTACCAATTACCAATTACCAATTACCAATTACCCATTACCAATTACCAATTACCAATTACCAATTACCCATTACCCATTACCCATTACCGAGTACAAACATGAGTTGGATCATCTGCACGTTCTGCAAACTCTATTCCCCGTGCTAAACGCCATGCAAAAATAGGTGGTAATCCGTTTTCTACAATTGCCGTACAGGTTTTTTGATAATCGTAAGTAACTTCTCGTAATATCACTTCTTGAGTATCAGTGTCATAAATTACATAAGTTGCATTAGGTCTTCCATGTCTTGGTTCTCCTACAGAACCTGCATTAATAATCTTTTTCAAGTTAGCTGTAAAGCTTTTTTCTTCAGATAAATCTTTGCTTTCCACTCGAATTTTTAATTTACCTGAATCTAAATTACGG
>JBCBQE010000922.1:0-3034 GCA_039820385.1 Cyanobacteria bacterium J06635_10 | reverse complement strand
TAACGTAGGTTGGATTGTATGCGCGTTTCACGCACGCGGAGCAATACGAAGTAACTTCACTACAAATTTTCATTATCTGATTTAAGTCATACTTGTTTACTCAAGGGATATAACTCCTGTTCCGCTTGTCAGATTACCGAAAATTTGTAGTGAAGTTACTTCGTATTGCTCCGCGTGCGTGAAACGCGCATACAATCCAACCTACGTTATAGGTAATTTTCCAGAGGGAAGGGAATAAGCTTAAAAAGCCAACCATCCTTTCTTATTAATTGGTTCAGGTTTCATTGATTTATGCATTTAGGGGATGAAAATGGAGAAAATAGTCACATACAGTCTACAATTTGATTTTATTATCATACAATAATCTATTTGTCAAGGAACTAAGTCCTAAAATATTATTAAACACTTAGGAAAACAAATATTCTCTCTTCGCATTATTTCCTTTAAGTAGCTGAATAAACGTGAGCAATAATACTGAAATATAAAAATAAATAAATAAATAAATTATACAAGAATAAAAATTTATTTGAGTCTATCTTTTTAAAGTTACATAAAAAAATTGATTTATCTAATCAAGGAGTGGTAAAACTTGGCAGAAAAATTCTAAAGTCTCTGTGAAAGTAAGTCTTGCTGCTTTGGGGTAAGAAGAGAAAAACACCAAAGGATACTAAGAAAAAAGTGATGAACGATCGGCGTTTACGGAGAGTTTTAGATGATTTTTAATTCTTCTGCTCCGTGGATTTATTTTACAGATCAATTTTCTTGAGTTAACACTATTACCCTCCGACTACAAAGGTTGAGAAGTAGTCGGAGGTGAGGGATGTTAGTTAGGAGAAGAAAGTTAAGCTTACAATGGCGGTAATTCTTCGAGAATGGTGAATCGAATGTGATTAATTGCTAATTCACCAATAGAGACATTTTCTTTTTCCAGGCGTTTGCCTTCGGAGGTTAGTGTTTCAAAGGAAATACCTTTACCAATTTCTACATGATACCAACTTAAGCCCATGAAAAAGCGTGTGGGATGGGGACCATCACGTCCAACATCATCGGGATTCGATTCCATTGGTAGCCAGCCGAAGCCAGGGATATAAAATTCCAGCCAAACGTGATTGTAGTCTGGTTGTAGGGGAATGCCTTGTTTTTCAGCCCAAGGGGGACATTTATAACGACCTACGGTACGGCAAGCAATGCCATTTAAACGACATAAGGCGAGCAATACACCTACGTACTCTCCGCATGAACCAATACCCCGTTCTAAAACGATATCTGGCGTATCGATATGGGGTTTAATGCCGTAAGACAATTTGTCGTAAACATAGTTACGAATATTGTACATTTTTCGCAATAGATTGGTTTCGGAGCCTACTGCTTCAATGGCTGCATCGCGAACAATGTCGGTATTCATTGCTAAGTCATCATCATCAACCAAATAACGACTTGCAAATTCTTGTGGTAATTGTGAAGCATTTTCTACGTCTGAAGGGGTAAGGCGATATTTCATCCCCCGTACCTCTAAAATGGCTTTCCAACCTAGTAGATGGCGCTCTCCCGGAGTTAGAGTCTCAAATTTAAATACGGCTACCCGTTGTCCATTGATGATTTCTTCGGTAAAAGGTAAACCTACGGGTTCAACCCGTCTTACCTTTTGGCGTTTGGTTTCCGAAGGTAGGGCAATGCGCCATTCTAAATCGGGTAAATATACCTCTTCTAAAGGATCTATTTGTTCTACATAGGACATTTCCATTAAATAACCGTTAGAAAGCCCGATGCGCTTTTCCCGATTGTAATGATAATTCAGGGGATGAATAAAAGTGCGATCGCGGTAGGTTAATTCGTGGTTTGGTTCGGCGTTGGGGTTATCTCGGATGTAAGGTTCTTCCGATGTGTAGGCGATGTAGAGGCTTTCAAGGTTTGTTGAGGAGTCGGTATGTACGGCTATACCTGTGGGAGATTCAAAGGGAGTGAGTACGCTAAATTGAATTTCACCTGTTCCTCGGTCAAGGAAGTAAACTGATTGTTCTACCGTATCGCAAACTAGAAGAGTTTCTTCGGTGACAGCCAAGTTTTCTACACCTACACCAGGGGCATAAAATCTGGTAATTTCTTTACGCGTATCGCGGTTGAAAATGAGTATTTTACCGAGTTTTTCGCAACTGATATAAACAGTAGAATTCCAGACAGCAATGCCGTTGGCAGGATAAGGTAAAGTCGTAAAATGCTCTAAACCTAAAGTAGAAAGTTTACACGAATAAACACTATTGCCTCGCGTTACCCACAAGGTATCTTCCCACAGCGCCAGACCCTTGATATCCGTAAATTCCTGGGTTTGATGGGAATTGATAATTTTTGTATTGTCGGTTTGGGGATCAATTTGCAGCAGATGCCCAAGTCTTGGGTCAATAGCAATCAATGTATCTTTAAAAAATGCGATGCCATATAAAGCGGCAACAGCAAACGGTCGAATAGTCCTTTGCCCAATCATCTGGCTAACTGTCGAAGAGGGAAGTACACTCGTCATATTAAAACTTATTCGTTCCAATGTTTCGCAGGTACCAGATTAATTGCGATATTTATTCTTTGACAAGAGCTTAGAGGATGTTTGAAAAGTATAGTTTTTAACGTAATTCTTGGACGATCCCTCTTCCCCCTTTGTAAAGAGGGGTTGAAGTCCCTCTACTTCCTTCCTTTCTCCCCTCTTATAAAGGCTAGCGTTACATAGAAGTATTCTAATATCTTGATTCCCGCCTTGAAATGAATCTTGGCTGCATATACCAAGTACCTTAAAACCTACTATAAGCGCATTCAGTCGTCTTTAGACGACTTTGCTTGTTAGCCTGGGAATTAATTCCCAGGTGGGTTAATGGTTTTAGCCACTAATTTCTAGTGATGGATTTATCTTATGAACTAATAACTTATACTTTGTGATTTTTACCTATTAATAAAAATTTCTTCTGAAACAGGACTTACGCAATTGTCACAATACCCGGCTGGTGCCGTACACTCATTGCCTTATTAATACGTTAAAAACTAGTCA
>JBCBQE010000921.1:0-3037 GCA_039820385.1 Cyanobacteria bacterium J06635_10 | reverse complement strand
CAACCCAATTCGTTCACCTTTGAGCGGTGGGGAATTCAACCCATATTTAGAGGTTAATAGTTAAAATCGCTCTTAGAATATAATGTAGCGGTTTTACTTGGATTAAATATATTGAAGTTCCTTACTCTCTAACCTCTCCGATGTTTTGGATAGGGTTGCCCTCGGCGGAGCATCTCCGGCTCTGCTCAACGGAAAATCACTATATAACTGCTGCATTTTAAATCTAAAAACTTACTGGCATGCATAGACGCTCATTTGTGTTTGGTGCATCTGCACTCCTTATCTCGCAACTGCTTGTAGGGTGTGATGCTGCTGACAAGCCAAAATTAAACGTACAGGTACTCAAAGGTTCTATTCCAGGAAGGATACTTAAACAATTTGAGGAAAGTTTATCCCAGAAGGCGCAGTTAAAGTTTTCGCCGGTGGTACAATTGCGGGAATTATTCGAGAAATTGGAAAGTTTCCAAAAAAACAAACAAGCAGGGAACAAATCTGGCGGGTTTAATATCTCTCTACCGTTTGGTAATTCTCAACCAAGCACAACTGATTTAGTAACTTTGGGAGATTTTTGGTTAAAGGGTGCAATTGAGAAGAAATTGATTCAACCTATATCTCTCGAAAAGCTGGAAAATTGGTCTAAATTATCCCCAAAATGGCAAGAATTGGTAACGCGCAACGATCGAGGTTTGGTAGATAAACAAGGACAAATTTGGGCTGCACCTTACCGTTGGGGTAGTACTGTAATTATTTATCGTCGCGATAAATTAGAAAAATTTGATTGGGAGTTGGAAGATTGGGGTGATTTGTGGCGAGAAGAATTGAAAGGGCGGATTTCTTTACTTAATCAGCCACGGGAAGTTATTGGTTTGACGTTAAAAAAATTAGGGGAATCTTACAACACTGAGAATTTGCAGAAAATTCCGTCTTTGGAACAGGAACTACAAAGGTTAAACAAACAGGTAAAATTTTATAATTCAACCAATTATCTCGAACCATTAATTATGGGAGATTCCTGGTTAGCTGTAGGTTGGTCAAATGATGTGGTTTCTATACTTGCTCGTTATCCCCAACTTAGCATAGTTGTTCCGAGTTCTGGAACTGCACTTTGGGCGGATATGTGGGTACAACCCGCTGGTGAAATTTCAAAGGATTTATCCAATAAATGGATTGATTTTTGCTGGGAGGAGAATACAGCAAAACAAATCGCTTTACTTACTAAAGGTAATTCTCCAATTTCGACAGATATCAAAGCATCTGATATTCCTAAACGGTTACAAAAATTGTTATTAACCAATACTCAAGTTTTTGATAATAGTGAATTTTTACTTCCTTTACCTTTATCAACTGCTAAGGAGTATAATTCTTTATTTAATAAAATGAAGACAAGTTAAACGTTAACGATCAATTATCGATTGATAATTGATCATTGATCATTGGTAATTGATAATTGATAATTGATCATTGATCATTGATAGAAGGGCTTACTAGTAAACCTGCGGCATTCATATCAATATTGCACAAAGGTTTACTTAGATTTAAATTACAGGTATAAGTTGCTAAAGGTTCTTTTTCGTAGCTGAAAACGCGAATATTGTAACCATAACCTCGTGCGACGCTACCCAAACGATTGACAAAGCTATAACGTTCTAAATAATCTAATACATTCCAAATTTGTTCGTTAACAATTAAATCAACTCTTCCTGCTTGAGAATTGTTAGCAGGGTATGCTATCCAGTTATCTAAAAGTTTATTTTCCGATTGTTCCTGTGCCCACCATAAACTAGGAACGGTTATTTTTTCTTGCAAAACAGTATTTGCTGTAATTACATCATCTTTGGGATTGGTTAATAAATTTAATTCTAAAGGATCTTGAGAAGGTAGAGGAATTCGAGAATCTCGGGCTTGAGTCAATTGAGCGGGTAATATAGCAACTGTACTAATGGCGATACTAAATAGTAATGAAAATTGGCGCATAATAAATTAATAATTGATTATTGGTATTCAAAATTATAGCGACTTAGGTTTTATCCAGAATTGTTCCCTTATAATTTAATACGGTTCAGTTAAGAAATTGATCTGTCCAGACAAGCAGGGGGAGCAGAGGAGGCAGGGGGAGTAGGGGGAGGACTTTCGGGCTTATCTGAACTGTATTGCCTTACAATTATAATCTTCAAATATGATTTTTATGAGTATAATAATTAATTTCTATAATTGAAGTTGATGTCGGATAAAGAAGTAACAAGTCAGAGTTAAACTAGTGCTGACGATAAAAATACGTATCCACAATGGATGTAGTTTTGGTGCTAGAGAAGCGCTGCTGTAAGCACCAAGAATTGCACCGGAAGCCATTGTTATTGCTTGGGACCAGAAAATTTTATTAGCAAAAGTAAAATGAATAATAGCTGCTACATTGATACAGGTTGCTAACCAACTTTTATACGCATTTAAGGTATGAATATTTCGCATACCCATCAGATTTAATACAGCTAACATTAATATTCCGCTACCACCGCCAAAGTAACCACCATAAGTTGCAACAGCTAACTGTAATGGCAAAATAATTATTAGTGGTAGGCGGATAATCTCAGAATTTTTACTGAGTTTTTCCCAAAATATAATTAACGGTTGATTAAAGATAAACAACAGCGTTGCTATCAGCATCAAGTATGGAATTAAAGCGTAAAATTTAGTTTGGGATGTATGTAAAAGTAAGTAAGAACCAAAAATACCTCCGATAACGCTGACAAAGCTTAGTAATAGTAAATCTCGTCGCTGACTAGAAAATTGGCGACGATAAGCAATTGTACTTGCAACTGTTCCAAACCAGAGTGCTGTTGCATTAGTAGCATTGGCATTAATTCCAGGTATTCCCGCGATTAAAAGTGCGGGAAAAGCAATCAAACCGCCACCACCGGCTACACCATTAACGATTCCTGCAATTAATGATGCGGTGAATAATAAGATTATTGAGTTCATTTGAAGAGAGTTAGGGGTTAGGAGTTGTAGAGACGTAGCAGTGCTACGTCTGTACAGGAGT
>JBCBQE010000920.1:0-3038 GCA_039820385.1 Cyanobacteria bacterium J06635_10 | reverse complement strand
CAATGTTAGGATGGCATTTACATATTAATCAATCAGCACGATTACCAGGAGCACAATGGCACAGTCTTAAAGGTATAATTAATGCCATGGGACAGGATAAAGCACGTTATGCAGAAGTTGCTTTAGAAACTTTAGGTTTAGAAAAAATTATTAGCGCTCCGGTAATTCTTTCTAAATTGGGTTATGGATATAGTAACAGTAGACATACATTTGAAATTACTTATACTGCTTTTGTACAATTTATTGATGAGCGCTTCAAAGAAGGCAGTCAATTTGGTAAATTAAGAACATTCGCCATGACACTCCGAGGTATGACAAATCCCGGTAACGGTAAATGGGCTGAATTAGATGCGCGGATGGCTGCTGATGTCACTGAAATTATTCGTAGAGTGGTGACGGAGGAAATTTAAATTTTATTTGTGGAATATAGCGGTTAACGACAAGAATGCAGTACAGTTATAACCCCTCTCCAAACCTCTCCCCTCCCGAGGGGAGAGGTTTGGAGAGGGGTATCCGTCAATTCGGTAATCGTAAGAGCGGGATGGGAGTAGCTTGGTGTTACTTTGGATTGGGATATTTATTCAAGAACATATTCATATCCAATTGTTACACCTTGCCGTCCATTTTTACTAGGTTTTAGCCACCATCTTTTGGCACGTTGAAGATGGTAGGAATCGAGTTTCCTCTTACCTCTCAACAGCTACCCTGGGAAAAAACTTAGTAATTACTAACACGCTTAATAGAGATACCGCAGCACTAATAATAAACATTCCAGCATATCCTGTAGCACTCGCGATTTTACCGCTGAGCATTGAGGCAGCAACTCCACCGATATAAACTACTGAAACTTGGAGTGTATAATCAGTGGCGGCTGTTTGGTGATAAGCAGAGCTTGACACCTCCGGTGTAACGCATTTATCCATCATTGCACTAAGTAAAGCAGTATATGCCATACCTTGCAATGCATTAACTGTTATAGTAACAATATATAAAACTGATAAATTACTAGTACCATTTGCTGGGATTATATACAACAGTGTAGCAATACCTGCCGCGAAACCAAATAAAATTAGAGAATTTATTCTTCCTAATTTGCCAATTAAAACTCCCGCGATTAGAGCACTAATAATACGAGCGCTATAGCTAACAATTCCTAACATTAAACCAATCTCTGATAGCGATAAGCCCCTATCAACAAACAGCGGACGCAACATTGTACCTGACATCATTTCTCCTCCCATATACAGTACTATAACTAAAAGCCAAGGTAATGCTTTTGGACGGGAGAGAAAAATAATAAAAGGTCGAAAATAAGATTTTAAAAAGTTTGATTTTTTAGATTTATGATTAATTTTGCGGTCGCTTTTTTCTTGATATAACAATACTGGAATTAAAGTCAGTAACATTACTACTGACATGACGATTAAACTGTATTTCCAACCGACTCTATCGAGTAAAATCAGCACTCCACCACCACCAATAATTGCTCCAAAAATATTTCCCCCTGATTGAATAGCATTCCCAATCCCACGTTCGTTTGGTTCAAGTAAGTTAACTGCTAATGCATCGGTTGCAATATCTTGGCTGGAGGAGAACAAAAAAGCCAAAAACATGCAAATAACTAAGATATTGAAATTCTCTCCAATATCAATAAATGCACATCCAAATGTCACAATTGCTAATAATACTTGAAAAATAATAATCCAACCGCGATAATGTCCTAATTTCGGTAAACTATAACGATCGATAAATGGAGCCCACAGGAATTTTAAGGCAGAAGGAAGAATCAGAAAACTTAAGAAACCGATGGCATCCAGCGACATATTTTGTTGTCGCATAAAAATGGGTACAGTTTGAATAAAAAAGGTTGTTGGTATGAATTGAGCAGTGTAAAGTGCAGCCAGAAGGATTAATTTAAAAAGCATAAATTGTCATTTATAAAGATTTATTTTGCAATTAATAATGCATCAAAAAATTACCTCACCCCGCCTCCGGCACCCCTCTCCTTATTAAGGAGAGGGGAAGGGGTGAGGTTGTTAATCTGGTGAACTCTTTTTTCCATCACCACAATAATTAAATTACAAAGTTGCTTTTATTTGCACTCCATAGGTAACAGGATCTCCAAATCCTGCTGTTCCATCTGGTACTGGGAATAAAAAGCCTGAAGTAATATAACGAGTATCAAACAAGTTGTTTGCATATAAATAAATGCCGTATTTCTCAGCTTCATAACCGATACGAGCATTTACGAGCACATATGGTTCTTGCTTAATTTGATTATCATCATCAAAATAAGTAATACCATAACCCGTCAATCCAGCACGAGCATATAAACCCCCCGTGCTGCGATATTGTGCCGCTAAATTATAGGTAAATTGCGGTACAAAAGGAACTCGATTGTCGCTTAAATCCACTCCGGTATCTGAGTTTAGATAATTTTTGTATTTACTATCTACATAACCAACCGATGCAATTAAATCTAATCCTTTAGCCGGTTTTGCTTTTAATTCAAATTCAACTCCAGTGGCTTCTACATCGATGTTACTAACACTTCCGAAAAATCCACTTTCATCAAATTGCAATACTTGATAGTCATTTACATCGTTATGAAATACTGACAAGTTGGCAATTAAACGATTATCCAACCAAGAAGATTTTAAACCTACTTCGTAACTCCAGGTTTTTTCTTCTCCAAATCGTAACTCTGCTTCACTATTAGCACGATAATTTAATCCACCAGGTCTATACCCTTTTGCTATAGTTGTATAAGCCATTAAGTTGGGATTAAGTTGATATTTCAAGCCAAAACGAGGAATCAATTCATCGTTACTGACTTCTTCATCTGTAAATTCCGGACGCAATGGAGTTAAACTACCGTCATCACCTATGGATTCGTAAGTACTATCAGAAGATGCATCGGAAGTTTCGTAACGCAAACCAGCAAATACGGTTAATGGTTCGATTGGTTTATAATCAACCTGTCCAAATACGGCATAAGTTGTCCGAGAATCGTCTCCAAAACGGCGAAATCTCCCAAA
>JBCBQE010000919.1:0-3050 GCA_039820385.1 Cyanobacteria bacterium J06635_10 | reverse complement strand
CCCCCCTGTATCTAGGAGATACAGGGGGGGTTTCTGCAAGCGCAGGAGATACAGGGGGGGTTTCTGCAAGCGCAGGAGATACTTGTAAGTCTCCCCAACAATTTAGCCTTTCTGGGAAACAACTACAATCCTTACGTTATGGCGAAAACCCCCATCAAAGTGCTGCTTGGTATCAAACGGGAAGCACTGCCACCGGATGGGCTGCTGCAACTAAGTTACAAGGAAAGGAACTGAGCTACAACAACTTAGTCGATTTAGAAGCCGCCAGACGCATCATCACAGAATTTACTGATACTCCCGCTGCCGCAGTCCTCAAACATACCAATCCCTGCGGTGTCGCTTTGGGAAATACTTTGCAAGAAGCTTATCAAAAAGCCTTTAATGCCGACTCAATTTCTGCTTTTGGGGGAATTGTGGCTTTAAATCAATCAATCGATGCTGCTACCGCTACTGAGTTAACTAAGACGTTTTTAGAATGCGTAGTTGCACCGGGCTGTGAAGATGATGCAAAGGAAATTATCGCCGCTAAATCCAAACTGCGAGTATTAATACTGCCAGATTTACAAAGTGGAGCTAAAGAAACCATAAAAGTCATCGCAGGTGGTTTTCTCATGCAAGCAGCCGATGATTTTTTAGCCGATACCAGTCAATTGCAAGTAGTTACCGATAAAAAACCCAATGAAAAAGAAATAGAAGAGTTGTTATTTGCCTGGAAAGTTTGCAAACACGTTAAATCAAATGCCATTGTAGTGAGTGGCGATCGCACTACTTTAGGAGTAGGTGCGGGACAAATGAACCGAGTCGGTGCTGTAAAAATCGCTCTCTCTCAATCTGGAGAAAAAGCGAAAGGCGGTTTTCTTGCTAGCGATGGATTCTTTCCTTTCGATGATTCAGTTAGAACTGCAGCAGATGCAGGAATTACTGGGATTATTCAACCCGGGGGAAGCTTGCGAGACCAAGATTCTATCAAGGCTGCTAACGAACTAGGCTTAACAATGGTATTTACCGGCAATAGGCATTTTTTGCACTAACATTATACCACAAAAATTACTGAATTTTAAAAAATGTTGTCTAAGATGCTTTTCATTTCATAAAACTAATGCTAATCTATAGTTGTGTGTGTGAGGAGCAAAGTGAAAAGCGCTTGGGGTGGAAACACGGCAACACTCCCGAGCGCTTTTTGCTTTTTTAATTTATTCGCGATTAATTATGAAGTAAGTCGGCCTAAAATTTACCGGCGCTATATTACAGCTTGGGTAAATTGGGTTATCTTAGAGTTGCCGGGCACCCTGCCGCTGAACGCATCAACATAAGCCTTCTACTCACTATTCCCTATTCCCCCCAATAATTGTGCGGAGTTCAATTTTCAAACTGTCACTCAACATACTTGTGCATTGGAAAGAGTAATGCTAACTTATATTTGTGTGTGAGGAGCAAGTGATAAGCAAAGAGCGCCTGGGGTGGAAACACGGCAACACTCCCAAGCGCTTTTTGTTTTTCCCGATCGCCAGCAAACAGCGACAGGTATAATTGATTTATATTGAATTTATAATTCTTAACACATAACTCCTAAATCAAAACTTTTTCTCCCCATAGCTTTAATCTTCATCTAAAGCAGGGAAAGCTTCTTCAATGAGCCATAGTCTTTCCTTATTCTCAATAAACCAGACGCGAGTTTCGGGAGTTAACTTTTTCCAAACTTCGTCTACAGGTGCATGAGGAGATGAATATTGAAACTCTTCGCCGAGTAATTGAAGATTGTCGGCAACCGCATCGGGAATACCAAATTGATTCCAATCGATATTTCTTTCGATCCCAGTAACTCCTTTACCTGGATCGAAAACTAACTGTGCAGCTCGAATTAAGTCAGCAAAGTGTACTGGCTTTAATTTGTACAGTTCCTCAATTCGGAGTGCTCCGCTATTATTTTGAGACATAGCCACTCTTAGCAGTGAATATTTACCGTTTGATGGGATTTTCTGCCAGAGATTTACCCTAATCTGATATTTATATCTTAGCTTAGAACAGCAATATTGTATCAACTGATAGAATAACTCAGATTTTAGCTTGAACCGGGGGAGCTAGGAACGTAATTGCGCTATCATCATTTTTGGATCCCAGTAAGCACGGGTAGTTTGAATTTTACCAGCATCGTTAATTTCAAAGATTGTAATACCTTCAAAAGTCACAACTTTCTGTGTTTTGCTCACTCCTTGCATCGTCCATTTTAAGGCAGCTTCCCCTCCAGCGATAAAAAGATGTTCTTTTGTAGCTTCAAGTTTTGTAAACACAGCTTTTAACTGTCCGATGAATTCCTGAAATCCTTCATGAATCAAAGTAGGTGGTTCCCCTACAGGATCGTAACTTAAAGCATCTTCAGCAAAATTTTCCACCCAACCTTCGGCATTCATTGCTGAAATATTTGCTAAGTAGGAGTTGACAATGCTTTCAATTTCTTCTGGTGACATAACGTATTTAAGGTAAAAGGTAAAAGGTAAATAATTAATAGGAAGCTAATTCGGCTACTGTAAAACCTGTAAAACCAGATGCTTCATAGTTACGAATACCGGATAGTAATAAATTAGGATTAATCAGCCAATTTACAGTCATGGAAAAATCTTTTTCAGCTTCAACTAAGCTCGGAAAGTTAACATAAACACCTTCAGGAAGATACAATTTTAAATAATCATCAGTATCATTTTGGAGCAGATCGTAAGTAGTCAAAACTTGCTCAGATACTATCCAATTAGAATTAATTGTTTTAGGCTTTCCTTTCCATATGCCGCTAAATTGTTGTGGTGAAATTAGATTAGATTCTTCTTGCGAACCTTTTAAAACTTCCGAAATCACGGTAATTTCTTGTAAATGACCGCTTTCATTGTAAATTACCACCGTACTGAGGCGTTTATCTTCATACCTAAAACCCGTTTCAAAACCAAAACGCGATTCTTCTACAAAAATTATTGAACCCCGAGAAAAGCTATTATCTAAAAATAATAAATCTCCAGTATCGGGTTTCTTGTAAGGAGGAAAAATCTTAGTTTCTATAT
>JBCBQE010000918.1:0-3054 GCA_039820385.1 Cyanobacteria bacterium J06635_10 | reverse complement strand
AAATGATTAATCAAAGATTTAGACAGGGCGATCGCATGAAAAATCAGTAAATAAATATATGATGAAATATTAATGTCAAACATTCAAGATAATACTCTCGATCAAATATTCAAAAAAGATGCAGAAATCATTTTAGGAAAAAGTTTAAAATCAGGTGAATTAGCTATACCCTTAGCACCAAGTAATATAGAAATGTTTGGTCCCCGTGGTGCTTGTTTAATTTCAGATAATGGTCCTTTATGGGTATGCGATACAGGGCATCATAGATTATTAGGATGGCGAACTTTACCTACCTTAGATAGTCAAGCTGCTGATTGGGTAATTGGACAACCAAACTTTAATTCTGAAGGACAAAATGCTAAAAGTAAACCTGGAAGAAACACCTTAAATGTACCAACAGGAATCTGTAGCTGTGGTGAAGGATTGGTTGTTGCTGATGCTTGGAATCACCGCGTTTTGATTTGGAAAACTAATCCGGAAGATAGCAATATTCCGGCGGATTTAGTATTAGGACAAGCTAATTTTAGCAGTAATCAACCCAATCGTGGAAATTCAACTGCTGCTGCAAATACATTAAACTGGTGTTACGGAGTATTCTATCATCAAGGAAAGCTATTTGTTGCCGATACAGGAAACCGGCGTTTATTAATTTGGCATCAATTACCAGAAGAAAATGGACAGCCAGCAGATGTTGTTTTGGGACAATCTGACATGCAACTCCGCGATGAAAATGGTGGCAGTAACCCTACAGCTTCTACAATGCGTTGGTGTCACGATATTACAGTTTGGGGAGACAATTTAGTTGTCACTGATGCCGGAAATAATCGCGTGATGATTTGGCAAGGAATACCGACAGAAAATAATACTCCTTGTACGGTAGTTTTGGGACAAAAAAGCTTTGATATCGTCGAAATGAATCGGGGAGTTTATTTTCCCAAAGCAAATAGTTTAAGCATGCCTTATGGTGTTGCTGCTACCGAAGATTGGCTATTAGTTACTGATACAGCGAACTCTCGGTTATTAGCATGGAAAAAACCACAATCAATTTTATCGCTGCAAGGTGCTGATGCCGATTTAGTAATCGGACAAAATGATTTTCAAAGTAAAGGAGAAAACCGCGATTATGGATTGCCAACTCGTAATAGTTTGAATTGGTCTTATGGGATTAATATACATAATAATACAGCAGCGATCGCTGATTCTGGAAATAATAGAGTTATGTTATGGAAAATTAATTAAACAAGAATGTATCTCAATTTTGTCGCAATACCCTATAAGGGTATAGCTACATCAACAAAGCCTGTGCAGATAGGCTTTGTAATTTTAGCCCTAGGCTGTAAGCCTAGGGCTGGATAAATCAAGCGGGAGCAGTCTATGTATACTGAAGAAATCAGAATTCGCGGTACAGTTCAAGGAGTAGGGTTTCGTCCTACAGTTTACCGTATTGCTAAAGATTTGAGATTAAATGGTGATATTTGTAATGACGGTGAAGGTGTATTAATTAGAATCTCTGGCAATCAAGAATCCATAGAAGAATTTATCCAAAAAATACAGCAAGAATCTCCTCCTTTAGCTAAGATTAATCAGCTAACGCGAACTTCTTCTCAAAAAGAGTTAATATTTACTGATTTTGTCATTTCTAATAGTGTTAATACAGCGATAAAAACACAAATTGTTCCTGATGCTGCTACTTGCTCCCACTGTAAACAAGAAATTTTCGATCCTCTAAATCGTTACTATCGTTACCCTTTTACAAACTGTACTCATTGCGGCCCTCGTTTCAGTATCATAAGTGCGATTCCTTACGATCGTCATAATACCAGTATGGCAGCTTTTGCCATGTGTTCCCAATGCAGCAAGGAATACGAAGATATCGAGAACCGTCGCTTTCACGCACAACCTGTAGCCTGCTATACTTGCGGACCTCAAGCATGGTTAGAACGTGCTGATGGCAAACCTGTGAGTGCCTCAATGTTTTCCATGTTAGATGATGTCGATGCTGTCTGTACTTTATTGCAAAAAGGCGAGATAGTAGCTATTAAAGGTGTAGGTGGAATTCATCTTGCTTGTGATGCCACTTTTCAAACAGCAGTACAAAAACTGCGATCGCGCAAGCAACGTGACGATAAACCATTTGCTCTAATGGCGCGAGATATAGAGGTTATTGAGCAATACTCTAAACCTAGCGACAAAGAAAAAGAATTACTGACAAGCATAGTTGCACCAATTGTCTTAATCAAGATAACTGAAAATTCTCTCCCTCTCTCCTCCTTAATTGCTCCAGGGCAAAACACTTTGGGTTTCATGTTACCTTACACGCCTTTGCATCACTTAATTATGAGGCGGATGAATCGTCCAATTGTCTTAACTAGTGGTAATCTGACTGATGAGCCGCAATGTATTGATAACCATGAAGCGCGAGAAAAACTAGGTAAAGTCGCAGATTATTTTCTCTTCCATAATAGAGAGATTATTAATCGAGTTGATGATTCGGTAGTAAGAGTTGTAGGAGAGAAATTACAAATAATTCGTCGAGCTAGAGGATATGCGCCAGCACCAATAAATTTACCATCGGGTTTTGAAAATGTACCGCAAATTCTAGCAATGGGTAGTGAGTTGAAAAATACCTTTTGTTTATTGCGAGATGGAGAAGCAATTTTATCTCAACATTTAGGAGATTTAGGGAAGGTGGCAGTCTTTAAAAATTATCAGCATACACTCAATTTATATTTAAATTTATTTGAACATCAACCGGAAGCTGTAGCTGTAGATAAACATCCGGAATATTTATCAACGAAGCAAGGTTACGAATTAGCAGTTGCAAATCAAATTAAAGTCTATGATATTCAGCACCATCATGCCCACATAGCCGCTTGTATGGCAGAAAATAATCTACCTTTAGATTCAGCACCTATTTTAGGTATTGCTTTAGACGGTTTAGGTTACGGTGAAGATAATACTCTTTGGGGTGGAGAGTTTTTATTCGCTGATTATCAAAATTTTACTAAACTAGCAACAGTCAAACCAGTTCCTTTAATTGGTGGCGAGCAAGCA
>JBCBQE010000917.1:0-3054 GCA_039820385.1 Cyanobacteria bacterium J06635_10 | reverse complement strand
CAAAAAATGATATACCAGCATATTCATCACCGCAGCAGAAGCTGTCAAAGCTAATGCACTGGGAATCAGCGGTATCCAACCAGCTTGGGTAAACACACTCGCGCAAATCAGAAAAAGTGTTAGTAATGAAATCGCGATCGCAATTCCCAGATATAATTTTTGATGTACGCGCCATGCTAAAATCCCCCCCAGAAGCGACCATACAAAAACCCAAAGTGCTTCTATCCAGACGGGAAGCCACCAAATGAAAGGTCTTTTCTGTTCCACTGCACTGAGTATATGACTTGTCATCTGCGCCTGTATAAATACCCCCGGCACTCGTCTTTCATGCTCTGGCAATACTTCGCTATAAGGGGTTTTCCAATAATCGGCACTAGAAGAAGCAGTAACGCCAATCAAGATGATTCGATTTTTTAACAATCGGATCGTTGAAGGCTCAATTCGCTCTTCAATTATATCTCTCAGAGCAATTGTCGGAGCAATTTTTGTGACTGAATCTAAAGAACGATAATTAAGTAGTATTTGATAACCTGCTGCATCTATTTGTTGATAACCGCTGCTATGGGGTTTTAATCGCTCAAATACAACGTCACTTATCTGTAATTGGTTTTTGGAATTAAATTTCGGCTCGTAACCTTTCGAATCTAAATATTCCCGTGCTAATAAATAAGCGAAAGCATAGTCTGAGGCACAAGGAGAGCTGACTGGAGGATTTAAAAATAAAAGTTGGCGACGGGGAACTTCATCTCTATCTGCCATAAAATCGCTAAAACCAACTTGCTCGGCGGGGATTTCATCGGATACGGCTACTCCGTCTTTACCGTTATCGCTTGAAGAAACTTTACAAACTGCAAAAAAGCGATCGTCTGATTCTAGCCGTTTGACTAAATCAGGAAAATTCTCATCGGCAGGGAAATCGCGATAAATATCTAAACCAATCGCTTTTGGCTCAAATTTATCAAGTTTTTGCAAAAGTTTTACAAGTGCTTCATCTGATAAAGACCACCTCATATTCATTTTACGATCGTTTTGATACTTAATATCTGATTCTCCAATAGTGACTATTAATAAGCGTTCATCTCGTCTTTCTGTGGCTGGGCGTAACTGCATTAAATGGTCGTATGCCTTGATTTCCCAAGGTTGTAGCATGCCAAAATAACGCACTCCCATGATGCTAGTGGTTACAAGTAGGCATGCCAAGAAAAGGGTTTGTAAAACTTTTTTCCGTGGAGAATGATGTCTTACTTGCGATCTTTGGGCTGATGATTCCTGAGAATAAACACTGTTAAATTCCGGTACACTGTAATTTTCTCTTGATTCACTAACTCCTAGTGACTGCATCGTCGGCACAGTATTTCTAGAAGTGCCTTTTAACGATTTATTTGCTGTTATTTCAGTTGTAATACCCGTTTGCGTCCAAATCATGGGCGCTTCGGCAGGATTTTGACAAATTACGGGTAACCAAGTAGCGCAGGGATAATTTACTTCTAATACTTGTAATCTTTCTCGTGCAAAACGCACCGCAGTATACAAAGACTGCCCCACAGAAAATTCTGCTAGAAAATATTTGAGAAAATCTTGAGCTACTAAATCTGGTACTGGCTCCCGCATGACAATCACTTGGGGAATATGCAAATCCTGTAATTGCTGCGCTAATGCTAAACTATCACAAGAGTTGAAAATTGCCAGCTTCAAACCACGACTAATAGCTTGTCTAAGAGCGAACCTTATTTGGTCAATGGCAATGGTATCTGTGGGATTAATATACACCAATCCCTTCTCTTTACCGGAAGTATGACCTGCAAAAAACAGAATATCCCAACCTTCTTCCCACAACTGCTCGTTTAAATCCCCTAAAGGAGGCTCTACCAAAAATTTAATTTCTGCTTGATGGGATAATTGTTCTAAAAAATTGCGATCTCGATTAATATCAATTCCCGTACTTTCACCAAATATTGCTAAAATTTTAACCTTATCTCTTTCTGTATTAACCTGAAATTGATTTGGTCTCCGATATTCGTGAGTTCCTAATGCTACTTCTGCTAAAAAATAATCTTCAAAGAAATTCCATAGATGCCAAGGTAGCCGCCGCATCAAAATATCATTACTTTCAACTATAAAGCGGATTTCTTCGCTTGGTTTTAGTTGCGTGCGTAATTGCCGCTCGATATTACGAAATTCCGGCGTAGAAAGCCATGCATTAATTAATACTGATAATTGATAGCTTAAATCTGCTAAGTCTACTTCAGAAACATTAGTCACATAGGCTTCATCAATTTCAAAATCATCATCGTCATCATCAAAATCATCTATATCAATTTTCCTACTACTCAAGCAGTTTCTTTGATAAAAAGCAGCATAAAGCGATCGCCAATTTTGGTAAACATGGGCGATTTCTGGCGCAGGTGGTAGACTACCGATAAATTTCATCGTGTAGAAATTATCTGCTTCGCCAAGATGTAATGTAACGGCGGGGAAACCTTTATATAAGTCCCCTTGCCCCAAACTTAAAACAACTAAGCTACTCATAAGCTATTTCTATAAAATTTAAATTTATCAAGATAAACTAACCCCCTAGCGTTGCTCCCGAATTACTTTTTAGGGATTCCCAAATAATAAAATATCTCACGTTTTTTTTCATTAGTTTAGAGCGTTTGTAAATAGCGAGCTGTTGAAAATACTAATTAAGATAAGGGAATATGGAATAGTCAATAGTGAGATTGCCGAACGGTATGTTGACGCAAAGCGACTTCTCTTAGAGTTGCCTCTTTACATTCTGTAATATAATTGGGTAAATTTTAGGTAGACTTACTTAAATCTGTACTAAAAACCTCATCACCCCCTAATCCTTGGCTACTCAGATGCTGGCACTACTTTAAAGCTTTTGAGGAGTTAAATACCTCAAAGGAGTAATGCTCCTAACTATAGTCTGCCACATTCATCTCCTAGTACTCTACCAATCCCAGATTGCGGGGTGAAGAGAGGGAGGGGGGAGAGGGGGAAGAGGGGGGAGAGAGGGAAGAGGAGCCACCGCGCTGCCTCACCAACGCAGTG
>JBCBQE010000916.1:0-3054 GCA_039820385.1 Cyanobacteria bacterium J06635_10 | reverse complement strand
GGCAGAAATAAACCCAACTATATTACAGAATATAAACTTGCTCCTTTGCCTTGTTCCGAACCTTGGGGAGGGGAGACTCCCTTTACCACACTTTATGTGGCTATGGCGACACGCTGAACGCGTTCAGCGCGGCACGACTCGTCAGAGTAACGCTATTCACTATTCACCACTCACTTGCCATAATTACTATTTTCAACGCCAACCTACTTAATAATGAATTAGTTAGCTGAAATTTTGATGGAAAAAATTGCGAATACCTTGAATTGCAGCATTTTGATAATATTCGGAATTTTCGGGAAATAACTTATAAACGACTAAGTTTTAACACTCTGTTTGCTAGATGTAGCTAAATATATGCCAAATAAAATGATAAACAATGACAGCCAGTTAAGCAAATTTAGGGTTTCACAGAAGATTACCCTAGCAAGGATACCAGTAACTATCGGATTAAGCAGAAGTATGGTGGCAACTAATCCTGAAGATAACCATTTGAGACTATAAGTTATCAAAGTTTGAGTCAAGATTACCGTCATACCCAGAATCATTACGGTTAGCCATCCTCCCCAAGAATGGGGAAATAGTTCATCACCAGCTAGCAAGAGAATGGGCAGAAAAAAAAGAGTTCCTAGTAGGCAGTTCCACGTTGTTATTGTTATAATACTCAATTCGGTTCGCAATTTTTCCAAAACCAGTAGATTTACAGCCCAGGACAAAGCTGAAAGTAAAGCTAGTCCGTCACCTTCTAGTTTGTCAATGGTGATTGAGAAGTCATTGGCTGCAAGAACGATAGAACCTGTAAGGGCGATCGCCATTCCGATGAGAAATAGGCGATCGAACTTTTGACCAAATAAACTCCATCCTACTAATGTAGTAAATAGTGGAGTGACACTGTGCAAGACTTCTGAGTTAGCAACGCTGGTTTGAGTCAAAGACCAAGCCCAAAGTAATTGGAAACCCACAAAAGATATTGCCAAAATTAGCAGCAACACAAGATTATATGAATCGGGAAATAGTTTGATAGCATGTGAGTTTTCCAAGGTTTGGCTAGCCACTCCTCTAGAATATCGCCCCTTGAAAACTAATAGTCCATTCCATAATCCTAGAACTACGGTAGGAATCCAAAGCCGATTGAATATCGTAGCATTCGGACTGATTGAGCTTTCGCTGATTCGGAACAAAATAGGAATGAAAGCAACGATCAATAGAGTAATTAATATGGCGACATAAGCTTTTTTGACTTCGGCTTGATAAAAATCTGACTTCTGTAATTCCAACTGCTTTGTCATTGTATTTATTCAAAAATTTTAACCGCGAGTTTAATTTTAAGAGATTGATTAAGATTTTGTCATAAAAATTATCAATATCGATGGAAAATCAATGTTAGATTTGCAAGTAGGCAATAAAAAAATAAAGAAAATACTTATTATCAAAACAATAGGGATATTGAGAACTTGTGCCCCTTAAGGAAAATTTTCCTTGACTACTTAAAAGATTCAAAATCCTTACTTGTCTAGATTCAAAAATACGTCACGTATAATATTAAGGATTGAGTTAATATCTGTTGGAGTGGTGCGAAAATTGACCATACAAGCCCGTAAAGCATACTTACCAGAGATAGTAGTATTGGAAAGGTAAGCTTTTCCATTGCGCTGCACGGCATATAATATTTGAGCGTTCAATTTATTGAGTTGAGCATTAATTGTCTCACTCTCGGTTTCATTTGCCAATGCAAGTTTAGCACTCAAAGAAGAGGGCACATAGCGAAAACAGCAAATGCTTAATTCTACCGGCGCAAGTAGTTCAAAATCTTCTGCTGCATTCACACATTCGCCAAAGTATTCAGCCAAGTCGTTATTGGAGCAAATTGCGGCGCGGATACGTTCAACTCCGTAGTAGCGTAAGAGCATCCAGATTTTGAAAGCCCGAAATCGCCGCGACAGTTCTATACTATAATCCCAGAAAGCAAAAGACTCAGCCTCTGTCTCTTCGTGGAGTTTCAAATAGTCTCCAATTCCAAATGACAAAGCTGTACGAACAGTATCGGGGTTGCGAAACAACAGACAACCGCAATCAATTGGTGTAAATAGCCATTTATGGGCATCTAGAGCAATGGAATCAGCAGCCTCGAGACCTTGAAATAAGTGACATTTGCGCGAGTCTAATGCTGCTAGTGCCCCATAAGCACCATCAATGTGAAACCACAGTTCGTATTCTTTAGCAACACTAGCAATTTCTGCTAGGGGATCTACAACACCAGTCGCTGTTGTGCCGGCGTTGGCGACAATACAAAAAGGTTGGAGTCCTTTATTCAGATCGGTTTCTATCTGCTGGCGCAAGCTGGATATATCAAGTCGGAAGTTGGCATCTGATGCAATCGTGCGGACGCAATTTCGTCCCAATCCCATGATATCTGCTGCCTTAGTAATTGAAAAATGGGTGCGATCGCCTGCATAAATTATCATGGGTGTGGAGTTCCACAAGCCTGTTTGTGAAACTTGATTGGGAGATTTCACTCGGTGCGCCATCACCAAGGCATTCAAATTTGCCATGGAACCACCACTAGTCAAAAAACCTTGGGATTTCTCGCCATAACCGATGAGGGAACCCAACCAGCCCACGACAATTTTTTCCAATTCCGTTGCTGCTGGAGCGCCACGCCAAGAGTTAACATTTGGATTAAGGGATGATGCGATCAAGTCAGCAAAGGCTCCTACCGGAGTAGAAACCGAACCAACATAACCTAAAAAACGCGGATGACCAGTGTGGCGGGTAGCTGCAAAAATAGAATGGCAATCTGCCATCAGTTGCTCTATGGACTCGCCTTCTAGAGGAAGTTGGGAACTGAAGCGATCGGCAAACTCGGAAGCACAATTATATTGAAAAAGCGGATTTTTAGCAACCTGGGTAAAGTAGTCTGTTACTAGGGCAACAGATTGTGCTACAAGTTCTTGTAATGCTTCTTCTGAGAGATCTAGAGATGAGGAATCTTTCTCCTGCCCTTGACTGTTAGATTTTTCTTGTAAGTTTTTCATCTATATTTATTATTTTATTTTG
>JBCBQE010000915.1:0-3055 GCA_039820385.1 Cyanobacteria bacterium J06635_10 | reverse complement strand
ATGGTAGGGTGCGATTCTTTCTATAAACTAGAAATTCAAAAAATCATCCAAAAAAAAGACGTAGCATTGCTACGTCTCTACATTAGTTAATTATTGAAGATCAAATATTAGTAATTATTCTTGCGATTCTTCAATTTCCTCTTCTAATAGCTTAGAAAACTTTTTTCGTAAACCTTGTATTTTCTTATTATCTTTGGGCATTGCCATTAGACGAATTTCGATCTCTGCAATATTGTCAATTCTTGTCGTCTTTTCCCAAATTTTTCTTTCTACTTCCGATTCCGATTCATAACGGAAGGTTACAGTGTCTGAGTTGACATCTAAAATATCTACATTTTTTAGCCACCCATTACTGCTTTTGACTAAGAGCCAAACATTGGGCTGACCAATTAGTTCCTGAAGCTTACTCTCCATACAAATTAAAGATAATTATAGTGTGAGCTAGGCAGAACGTGATTTGAGTATCTTGTAACCTATCTTAAGGCATATTCCTTTAGATGTAAAAGATTTATGAGGTTTTTTTTTAATTAATATTACAGATAGATATATTTAGTTATGGGCTGTAGTATGTAATTTTCCCTGTCTCAGTCACTAGATTTTTGAAGAATGTTAGGGGGATTTCAATTATAATTTTCTCTACTCCCTTGCTTGTCAAGTAAATTTCCTGTATTGGTTGAAAACAGAATGCAGTAAATTTTTGTTAAGTGGGTTAAGCAAGGAGTAGGAATGTACGTAGTACAAATTGCCTCTGAATGCGCTCCTGTTATCAAAGCAGGAGGTTTAGGGGATGTTGTTTATGGACTCAGTACGGAATTAGAAAGCCAAGGGCATTGTGTAGAGTTAATTCTGCCCAAGTATGATTGTATGCGGTACGACCATATTTGGGGGCTTCACGATGCTTATAGGGAGTTATCGGTACCCTGGTATGGTGCTGCTATACATTGTTCGGTTTATTGCGGTTGGGTGCATGGGAGAGTTTGTTTCTTTATTGAACCTCATTCTCAAGATAATTTCTTCAATCGCGGTTGCTATTACGGTTGTGATGATGACAATATGCGCTTTGCGTTTTTCAGTAAAGCGGCGTTGGAATTTTTATTACAAAGTAATAAGCATCCTGATGTAATTCACTGTCATGACTGGCAAACTGGTTTAGTGCCGGTGATGCTGTATGAAATGTACAAATATTATGGAATGGGCAATCAGCGGGTTTGCTACACGATCCATAATTTTAAGCATCAAGGAATGGGTGGTGCGGAAATACTCCACGCTACGGGTTTAAATCGCGAGCCTTACTACTTCCAATACGATAAACTGCGAGATAATTTTAATCCCTTTGCAATTAACTTTATGAAAGGGGGAATTGTTTATTCCAACGCTGTAAATACGGTGTCTCCCCATCACGCTTGGGAAGCACATCATACAGATGTTGGTTGCGGTTTGAGTCATACCATACATTCACATCAACACAAGTTTAGCGGCATACTTAACGGTATCGATAATAACTTTTGGAATCCCGAAACTGACCGTTATATCCCTGATAATTACAATGTAGATAATCTCGACGCAAAAACTAAAAATAAAAAAGCATTAAGAGAAAGGTTGTTATTGCGGGAAGTTGATAAACCAATTGTGGCTTATATTGGTCGATTGGATGCTCAGAAAGGCGTTCATTTGGTACATCATTCGATTTATCATGCCTTGGGTAAAAATGCACAATTCGTGTTGTTGGGTTCGGCGACAGGTGCCGATATTAATGCTCAATTCCAGCATGAAAAAAATTACTTAAACTATAATCCCGACGTTCATTTAGAACTTGGTTTCAATGAAGAATTAGCACACCTAATTTATGCGGGTGCTGATATGATTGTGGTTCCCAGTAACTACGAACCCTGTGGACTTACGCAGATGATTGGTTTAAAATATGGCACGGTACCGATTGTACGGGCAGTTGGTGGATTAGTTAATACTGTATTTGACAGGGATTACGACACAGGAAAGCCGCTGGAGAAGCGTAACGGTTACGTATTTAACGATACTGACTATCATGCCCTGGAGTTTGCCATGGAGCGTGCTTTGTGGTTGTGGCATAACGATAAAGATGAATATCGGATGTTGACTAAGCAAGGTATGGAGTGTGACTACTCCTGGAATAACCCAGGGAGTGATTATTTAGGGATTTACGAGTCGATTCGGCATAAGTAATAAAATTTTGGATTTTGGATTTTTCAAAGGGCTTTTATAGTAATTTTTCACAAAATCCATTTTTTCAATTTATTGTTTGAATAAGCGCCCCTGAGAGGGCGTTTTTTATTTTTCAGCAAATAAATTTGGGTAATTCAACGAATGACGTGTATTATTTTATTTATTTAAAGTTATACCATTTCTTTATAAAGATGCGCCGAATTTAGCCACCTAACGGTTGGCTTTGTAGAGGTAGCTCCAGCCTTCGGGGCTGAACCGAGAAGGTGCAGCCTCATACAGAATTGGTATTAGTATGAACTATTTTTTGATAAAAAAGTGCATCTACATTTTTCAACATCAAATTTTTATAAATTAATTTGCTCTCAAATAGCATTAACATTAATCTCTTGTTCGTTATTACCACATACTACAAATGCTGCTTCAGTACAGCCAACAAATCAAATAGAAGTTAATACTAATATTAAGGAAATAAAACAAAAGCCAAAACAGCAAGAAGTAGCAGAGGCTTCTATTTCCGATTTAATTAAAATACTGGAACAAAAATATAGACCATTTGAAAATGAGGGTTCTCAGGAAGCTGAAGTGGAAGCCGCAATTCAAGCATTAGTAGAAATTGGAAAACCTGGGGTTCCAGAATTAATTAATGCATTAAGAAAAAATAGAGTACTTCTGACGTTGGGTGTGGCTGAAACGCTTTCAAAAATAGCTCAAAAGGATTCATCTGTTGTACCTGTTTTGATTAACAAGTTAGGGGATAGAGATTTACAGGTTCGTTTTGGTGTCATGAAAGCTTTAGAAAATAATTCGTTTGTACCCGAATTAGAAAAGGCTGCACTTCTACGAATAAATGGAT
>JBCBQE010000914.1:0-3056 GCA_039820385.1 Cyanobacteria bacterium J06635_10 | reverse complement strand
ACACGACGCTATTCCTATATCTTTAGGTAGATACTTATTTCCTAGTGTTTTGGGTATTCAATTAACATTTGCCTATTTGCTGGCTACTAAACTTACCTCTATACCTTTAAATAATACAGCTAAAAATATTTGGAAAATAATTACAATTGTAATCATTTCTGGTGGAGTTTTATCTAACTCGCTTAGTTCTCAAACAGAGTCATGGAATGGTATGAATGACTTTATTATTCAATCATCTCGTATCATTAATCAAGCAAAAAATCCAATTGTTATATCTGATGACGATATCATTTTTGGTGTAATGCCCTTGAACTTTAGACTGGCATCTCATGTGAAACTTATTTTAATGTCTGAATCCAAGGAAACAACAATCCCTGATGATTTTAGTGATGTGTTTTTATGGAAATCTTCAGTAAAATTACGTTCCCAACTTGAAGATAAACAACAACTTTCTTTCAAACCTGTTTTCCAAGACGATCGCCGTAAAGGTACTATTTGGGAAACTTCGTCTCCCGCCACTCTTTGGAAATTAGATCGAACATGAGAGCATGCTTTCTTAAGATTTGTAGCATTACACACCGATTGCGAAATTATGACGATATCAATATTATTTGCGGTAATCGACATATAAAACCTGTAAAACTAAAAAGTTAGTCGTTAGTTGTTAATAGCTGACTAGGAAAGATAGAAAATTAAGATAATATACCGTTTTTGTATGAAAACGCAACAAATTTTAGCCCGTTTAGTCGGGTTTTGTTCCTATAGGCTCAGCTTACAATCTGTGGGTAATTCAGCGCTCAAATCCAATAATTCCTCATGCCCAACCTAAACAAGTTATTAAATATTAAAAACTCAAAGTTAGCTTGGTTACTGCGGTTAAAACTATTAGGGCTGCAAACCGAGTTACGGGAAGCTTTGAAAACAGAAGAATCCGATCCAGGAAGAGATATTTGTCAGGAACTTTTGCGTGAATTAGATGTAATTTTAGAATCTCAAAGTCAAAGTAATAATACAGAAGATAATTCTTGTTGGGAAGATGTTTTAGAACCCATTGCAAATCAACTTGATAATAATCGGCAATTATTGCAAACTCCTACCCAACTAAAACTTAAACCAATTACCCAAACCTTACTTTCCGACAAAAAATTATCTCAATACATCGGTGAATATCAATTTCACAGTAGCGATGATGCCCAATTATGGAACGAAATACAACGATTGCTATTGCGAGTACCTCAAAAACAAGCCGAAATATGGCGATCGCAAATTTTAAACCAGGTAATTACATTGGGTGCGATGGAGGATAAAGCTTCTCTACAACCAATTCCATTTTCCACCCACAAACATATCTACTCTGGTTTGAAAGGCAATATTCAAGCTCCGGGGTTGTGCTTTTCTAATACCATAAATTTTGATGAGCGACTCCAAATCCAAAGAAGCGGTAGCGAATTAGATATCCTTGCTGCGATCGTTTCTACTTGCCTCAAATTTATCGAATTAGATTCGCAATTACATCATACTTTAAGAAGCGTCGATCGATTCGGCGTTCGCTCCCTCACTTCAGCAGATAAACCTAAGTACATTGCCGCACTAATAGAACGCTTCAACAGAGTAAAAGTAACTTTTCATACAGATGTATTAATATCTCTACGTGCCAGACTTGACTTAGACGAAGCCATCAATTCATTAGTTTATTTACCATGCGCTGACCGTTTTTCCTGGTGGGGAAAACTGCAACAAGAAGCGCGTCGCACCTTAGAAACAGCAGTACAACAAGCCCGTCAAGCAGGTTATCAAATACAGATTCGCCCTTTATGGGGAACCTACGCCGATATTTACTCCTTCTCAAAAGACGACTTGCAAATAGATATCGGCGGTACACCCGGAGAAGTATCCGCTTGTCTGCGAGTCTACGCCAAAATCAACGACGAAGAACTTCGTGGAAGGGTTTTATTTCGTTCGTCGTGAAATTTCACCCCACCCCTAACCCCTCCCCGCAAGCGAGGGAGGGGAATAAGTTCATCGAGTACCTTCTGGGGAATAAGTTAATCAAGCCCCCTCTCTGCTTCCAAGGAGAAGAATAAGTTAATCAAGCCCCCTCTCTGCTTCCAAGGAGAAGAATAAGTTCATAAAGCCCCCTCTCTGCTAAGCGGAGAGGGGGTTGGGGGGTGAGGTTTCGTAACTCATCTAAGTACTAATACTGAGAATACTTACAATAACTTTAAATAAATCTACTAAGTTATTGATAGAAGATTTGCTGTCAGTTTAACTACTGAATGAGGAAATCACTTATCACTGATATAGAGAAACAAATTTTATTAACTTATTCACTTTTCAGAGATAAAAACAGGATGCTTAATATAAAGAAATTATCAATTGCATTTACTGGAGCTTTAATTGCTGTACTCAGTAACGTAGTAAATAACTCCGCACAAGCAGCAAGCTTAAAAGATGAATTTATAACAGTTCAGAAAGATGTCATTGTTGATTTTGATGAAAACGTTGGTGTTGACGGCAACCCATTAAATGGTGGAACCAAACTTGATAATCTTTGGTCTCGTTATGGCTTACAGTTAGATTCACGTCTTCAAAATGATATAGGTGAAGGAACAAGTGAATTATGGCTTTATAACAGTAACTGTAAACCGACTGGAAATGGAATATCTGAGAATGGATTTACTAATAAATGTACTGGCGGCGATCCAGATTTAGCAACCGGAAAGGGCGAATACCGTAATATTGAATACGATTCTCCCCTACAAGGAAAAGTATTAATAATCCAGGAAAATAATGGCGCTCCAGACGATTATGCAGATCGTAGTAACCCCGGTACAATTACATTCAAATTTACCGATGAAAATGGTGTTGATTTCAATAATATAGGTTTATTAGACTTTGACGATCCAGGTCAACCAATCTTCAAATTTACATTTTTTGATGATAAGACTGAGGAAATTCAGTTTGGATTAGATGCTGATGAAAATGACTCAAGGGTTACTTTGTTAAGTAAAGATGGCGATGGTAATCCCTTAAAAGGTGATAACTCCCTAAGAAAT
>JBCBQE010000913.1:0-3059 GCA_039820385.1 Cyanobacteria bacterium J06635_10 | reverse complement strand
GTTGCATTTATTGTGATATAAATAACTTATAAGCTCAGAAAAATATTCATAAAAATTTATGATTAGTATTAGTAATAGCATTTTTATTAACTTGCTAAAACTATTTGTTATCAAATAAAATATGCATGTAATTCTACTGTTAGTAGCGTTAATAAATCTCACTGATTTTACTAAATGCTAATAACATAAATTTATTTGAAAAAACTAATGTTATCACTATGGATATTTTACTATCAGATCCCCGTACTTTGATTGTTATATTTCCTATCCTTTTAGGATGGATTTTGGTGTATATATTACTCAAAGAAATTGAT
The DNA here is from genome assembly GCA_039820385.1 of Cyanobacteria bacterium J06635_10. Lineage (GTDB taxonomy): Bacteria > Cyanobacteriota > Cyanobacteriia > Cyanobacteriales > Nostocaceae > Rivularia. Next base: position 2,745 of record JBCBQE010000913.1, on the reverse strand, counting down.
AAAGATGTATATTGATTTATCGGATGTGGCATCCATTCACCACAACCTATCTGATCCACAAACAGTAATATATTCCAATACCAATCAACCACCTACTGTAAAACAAGTAGAGAAAATAATTAAAGTATGGCAAAAGCGTTTTGAAGAACAAAAAGGAATTCGTTGGGGAATTACGAAACGAGGAAATAATGAAGTTATAGGTTCCTGTGGATACAAAAATTTAATAAATAATGACAAAAAAGCCGAAATCGGTTACGAAATATTTAGCGATTATAGAAGAAAAGGATTTATGAGTGAAGCACTTCACGAAGTGATTAGATTTGGATTTGAAACAATGCAGTTAAATTATATAGAAGCAACAGTAAACCCAAATAATCTTCCATCCATATATTTTTTGAATAAACTAGGATTTGTTGAAAAAATATTATTAGAAGATTACAATTATCAACATAAAAATTATAGTAATATGAAATTATTTGTGTTAAGCAAAAATAATTAATTTAAAAAATTGCTACTATACATAATACTATTTTTACCAGGACTTACGCGATTGTCACAAGACTCTGATGGTGCCGTACCCTGATTGCCTTATTAATTAATTGAAAATCAGTCAGTGTACAAGCAACGGCAATAAAGTGGGAAGAAAATCTACGCCACTTTTTGCCTCCCCTACAACAAAATGTGCCAGTTGCGTAAGTCCTATTTACGTTGAGTAAACCAGATGAAAAGTAGTTTTTATTATACAGCAGGTGATAGAACGATTGATGATGCTAAAAATACTGGAATAGAAAGTAAAAATCCACTTAAGAGTAAGTTGATTTCTGGGTTTAAATTTACCTCCAGGGGAAAGAAAGATTTATTGGAATTTTTACAAAGTTTTACGGATGAATCGTTTATAAAAAATCCGCCTTTTAGCGATCCAAATCAAAGTGAAAATTGATTTCAGGATATTAGTTAATTAATCATTGGGAACAGTTTGATTATTACCTCTAATTAGTAGCTAAATCTTGTTTTGATTCATCTTGTTCATACATACTACGAGAACAAACCCAATTATCAGATATTGCTGCGGGGAAACCTTCACTTATTGCTTGCGGGCAAACTGCGTAAATTGTTAACTGGCAATCAATCAATTCAAACCCAGATTTTTCAACTTGCTTTAATGCTTGTTTGAGCACAGTTGCATTATTAAATTCGATTGTCTTATTACATTGAGTGCAAACAATATGATGGTGATAGTTGGGAGTAGCTCTATTGAGTTCATAATGTTTATGTACTTCTGCTAATTCTAACTCCCGTACTATTCCCATCCGTGTCATTAACTTTAAAGTACGATAAATCGTCGATAAACTAATTTCTTCTCCTTGCTTCTCCAGCAATTCATATAGCTCCTCTGCACTTAAATGTTTTCCTCTTGGTAAATTTTGAAATACGCTTAATATGACTTGACGCTGTGGTGTCAATCGCCACCCTTTCGCATGTAGTTCTGCCTTCAGAGAATCTGTATTATACATGAAACCATTCTTTGTTCTTTACTGTTGTTTATATAATAATCATTTTTGATAAGGATAATCATAAAATATTCGGCGTTGGTGAATTATGGGATGATTTAGTTCTATTTTAAACGGAGTATTAATAGTTTCAGAGGCTAGTTCATCCCGAATTTATGCAACGCCAAATATTCTATTTGCAATAAGTAGATAATGATTGAGAACATTAACCTCTCTAACTAGAGAAATTTCCGGAGTTAGTACTTCGTCCACAGACAGGATTGTACCGAGAATAAGTAATCCTAAAATTAACTTAAGTGATTACTGAATTGCTTCCGGAGTTAAGTTTGTGCGGGGAACGCTCTTCTAGCTATTTATCCCCAGCAACGCCAATTTTGTCGTAAGTTAGCACAGTCAGTTCTTGCAACTGCATAAGGTTTATTAGGCAAGGAATTAGAATAGAACCGAAAGTACCCCTACCAAATTTATTCATACATTGATAATTATTTGCAGATTTATTACTCGCCTTTGGTAACTACATCTTTTATTGCTCTCATGGCTGATATTATTGCCCCTTGAATCCAGCTTCGATCGAGAGAGCAATGTTCGCCAGCAAAGAATAAATTTCCTTCAGGAGAAATAGTATCTTCATAATATTCAATAACATCTCCAGGCTTTTGAATACAAAATGCTCCTCCAGCCCATTCATATTCATCCCAAAACATTGAAGCGCTATCATCTACCATACCTTTTTCCATAATTTCTGGATGGAAGTTAGCAATTGTCTTTTTCACAACTTCTTCTCTTTTTTCATGACGTAGAGTACCTAATCTTCTTGCATCTACACCCCAAGAATAGCTACCAAGTAAAACACCAGGTCCCTTGCTGATATTTTCATCAATTACTTCTCTTTCATATTGTACAAATGAAGTATGTAGTCCCTTGTTCTTACTCATTTTACGAATACTGACAGGTCTAAAATTATCAGATGGGTAATAAATGGCTCGATTAATTAAATCTGTTTGGGAGCCACCACCAACGATGTTATATTTAGTCTCCCAAAATCTTTCCTTACAGTGGAGTAATACTTTAATTGAAGAAGTGTAACTTAAATTTCTGATTGCTCTATTTTTGCTTTCACTTAATCCAATTAGTTCAATTCTCCTTAAAACAGGAAAAGGAATAGTACAAATTACATAATCGCAATCAATTGATTTTATTTCTCTTTTATCTTGAGAAATACTAAAGATAAAAG
>JBCBQE010000912.1:0-3061 GCA_039820385.1 Cyanobacteria bacterium J06635_10 | reverse complement strand
AATACCGCATCATTAAAGTCATTATAGCTAACCCCGATAACATGGCTGCAACTGAAGTTGACTCACAAGTTGCTTACTTTGCATTTGGTGAAGCGAATCCAGATAGAGCAAATCACTTGAAGTCATGGGGTGACGGTATCTTTGGATTTGAAGATTTACCTTCCAATCTTGCTGGTGTTAGCGATAATGACTTTAATGATGCGGTATTCCAGTTTAACTTTACTGCTACTACTTAAGTTTTGATACAGAGGGAGTAGGGAGGAGTTAGGAGTTAGGAGTTAAGAATTTCTTCTCCTTTTCTCCCCCTCCCCCTCTTTGCAAATCATTCAACCGCTTCTAAATAGCCGTCACACACCCTTGTATATTAAATGGTGCGTGACGGCATTATGTAATTAGTAATCTTGAATCTAATTTATTTGTGCCGTCACACACCCTACAAATTTTTCCATGCCCAATGCCCCATGCCCAATGCCCAATTACCAATTACCCATTACCCATTACCCATTACCAATTACCCATTACCCATTACCCATTACCAATTACCAATTACCAATTACCAATTACCAATTTTTGATTATTTCATCAAATAAGAAATATAAGTAGATAACAATTGTGCATCTATCGCTGGACAGATAATTGAAGTATTGGCAAGTCCGGCTAAAGTATTACTGGTATCGAATTTTAAAGGTTGAGTATCAGTTTCTCTATCGCTAGAGTTAGCGGAGAATAAAGAGGCGATGGCGTACAAAGGATGATTGGGAGAATGTTGAATAATTTTGACTAATTTTTCTCTCCATTGTTGATAAGGAAGTCTTTGAACGGGATAACCCATAGAGTTAAGTTGTGCAAATAATACATCAACGGAAACTGGTTGGGGATGTACTAAATGAAAAACTTTTCCCCAGGATTCTGATTGTTTTGATAAATGAATTATTGCCTGACTAACATAATTTACTGGCATGATATCTAAGATCATATTGCCAATAGGGGCGCTTCCTAACTGCACGCAACCCTGAATCATTTTATAGAGAAAATCATTCCGATTGAAAACTCCTGTTTGACTATCTCCACTAACAGCTCCCACACGGTAAATTGAAACGGGAAGATTTCGTTGACGAGCTATGGTGACAAGCTTTTCGGCTACCCATTTACTTTGAGCGTAACCACCAACAGGTGAACGGTTTATATCAAGGGATTCGTCTTCGAGGATAATTTGGCTTGTACCAGCAAATACGCTGATGGTGGAAATAAAGTGTAGGGGTTTGACTTGGTTTTTACAAGCTAATCTGATAATTTCTTGAGTTCCTAATACATTGGCAGCCTTCAATTGTGAATAGGGCAATGTATGATGTACCCATGCGCCATTATGATAAATAGTGTCAATTTCTGTAGAAAGTTTTTCAAACTGACTTTGAGAAAGTCCTAATAATGGTTTAGATAAATCTCCGACAATCGGAATAATTCGGTTGGTGAATGAATCTTGCCATTTTTGATCGAGATTATAATTTTGTAGAGATTTTTTGATCTTATCTTGTGCTGATTCCGTATTTTCAGCCCGGATAAGACAATGAATTTTAGCTTCAGTTGTCTGTAATAATTCGTAGAGAAGGAAAGCACCAACAAAACCCGTTGCTCCCGTCAAAAAGACATTATTTAGCGAAACTGTAGGTTGAATAACATTTTCAGGTTGAATACTTTCATCTAAAACAGCTTCAGCTTCTAAATCGAGCTTACTACCATTTGCTCGTTCGTGCAAAAATTGCACAATCTCCGCTTTTCGCTCTTTAATTTGAGTTTTAATTTGGTTAGTTAAAGCAGCTTTGGGTGCATTACACTTGAGTTTGGGTTCTGCTGATATATCCTGATTATCTTCTATCCAAAGTTTAATATCTTTTCGGGAAAGCTCTTGGAGAAATTCTTCAATAGGTTTATTTTTTGGTTCCACTACCGTATCTAATGTTATTGAAGTTTCTTTACTATTTGTAGATGATTTTTGATTATTTTTATTATTACTAATAGAAGATTGAACAAAAAGATTTGTGTTGGAACCTGCTTCTAAAATAATTTCCTTACAACTATACAAACGTTCGCTATGAATACCATTTTTTATGCATTGCTCAACCAACTTATTAGACTCAACAATTGGACGAGAATCATCTGTATAGATAATTGATGTAATGTAAACCAACCAAGGTTCTTGCCCCATAGCATAAACATAAACCTGTTGGGGATGAAATTGGTTTACCAAATCAACCGCTTTTTGAGCATCAGAACCATCTAATCTTCGCGTCTGTGCCTTTTTTCTAGGAACAGATTGCATTAATAAAGCATCATAAGCCCATGTATAAGGAGCGCCATCGCATTCCATACCAATAAACATGATATCTAAATCGCCCAAAAGAGAATGTAGATTCTGATATAAAGCAGGTTCTATATTATTGGAATCAGCAGCACATAATATTTTTCTACCTTTAATATTCAACCAATAAGCTGCTTTTGTGGCAATATTTAAATCCCCATGTTCGCCAAGAAAAGGTAATGCTAATATATATCCATCATTAAATTCTATAGTTTCTAATTCATCAATTTCTTTAACATTATTAAAGCCAATTTGTTCTAAAACTAACTTCAAAGAAGGGTCAATTAAAGCTCCTTTATGACCTTTTGGTACTACAATATTACGAATTTTATGCCGTAATTGTAATAAAGTTTCAAACATTACGTGGTCTTGGTGATTATGAGTAATGACCGCATAATCAATTACTTCTGGTAAATCAGCATAGGTATAGCGAGTAATTCCAGTACGATGTTGATAACTAATCAGTGGGTCGCATAAAATAGTCGTATTTTGAGTTTCTACCAAAACACAAGCATGACCAAAATAACGAACCCTAACATCATCACCTTGATAATCCTGTTTGGGACAGATTATTTCGGATGCGATATCAAGTAGATTCTTATGATGAAATCAAACAAATATTTGATATAAAAAATCACCAAGAAGCTGTATTTTCGTCTTTATTTACAACCGAAGAACCTCCTCAACCAAATAATTATCAAG